>NZ_JAEFCE010000081.1:0-17220 GCF_016406055.1 Vibrio sp. IB15 | reverse complement strand
AGCTGGATAGAGTACCTGGCTACGAACCAGGCGGTCGGAGGTTCGAATCCTCCAGAGCGCGCCACATTATAAAAAAAGCCTCGTTTTTACGAGGCTTTTTTTATGTCTGATACGTAAATGTTGATTAAATGTTAAAATAACTTAACATTTAACTTGTTGTATTTTAAGTGGTTATCGAATACTTCCTTGTTATTCCACCTTTCTCATATCATTTCTTAAAAAAGCTCTATTTAAGTCACAGTTTAATTCTCCGAAAATTACATATTTGACAGATTTATGTGATCTGACAGGCGAATAATTAACCTAATGTGTGCGTTATCCGTAACAGAACCTTAAACAAAATTGACAAAGTTTTACCAATCGAGATAATCCAAGGGTCGGGATCACTATTCGCTGAAATCCTGTACATATGTCAGGATGACGAAGAAAGGAAGCAACATGACTAATATTGGAAGCCTGCTAGGAGATGCGGCGACTCTGATGATAACGGGGATGTCCGTTGTCTTTATTTTCCTAACTATTCTAGTTTACCTCGTTCGGTTGATGTCAAAACTGGTACCAGAAGAAGTACCAGAGCCGATCGCAGCACCTAAAAAAATTCAAAAATCACAATCAAACCCTTCAGCTGTTAGTCCACAGGTAGTGGCAGCAATTTCGGCCGCGGTTCATCAATACCGTGCGTCGACTGCTAAGTAGCATTTAAAGGATTAAAAAGGAGTTTATGAGCATGTCTAAACCACTAGCTATCACAGACGTGGTACTTCGTGACGCCCATCAGTCACTATTTGCTACTCGTATGCGTATCGAAGATATGCTGCCAATAGCGGCAGAACTAGATAAGGTCGGTTACTGGTCACTTGAGACTTGGGGCGGCGCGACGTTTGATTCGTGTATTCGTTTTCTTGGAGAGGATCCATGGGAGCGTCTACGTGAACTAAAGAAAGCGATGCCAAACACACCAATGCAGATGCTACTGCGTGGTCAAAATCTGTTGGGTTACCGCCACTACGCGGATGACGTAGTCGAAAAATTTGTTGAACGTGCCCATAAGAACGGCATGGACGTATTCCGTATTTTTGATGCGATGAATGATGTACGTAACTTTGAAAAAGCTGTGAAAGCAACAATTGATGTTGGTGGTCACGCTCAAGGTACTTTGTCTTACACAACCAGCCCTGTCCACAACTCAGATACTTGGGTTGATTTGGCTAAGCGTCTAGAAGACCTAGGTTGTCATTCACTATGTATCAAAGATATGTCAGGTTTATTAAAGCCTTACGAAGCTGAAGAATTAATTACACGTATCAAAGCGTCGTGTGACGTTCCTCTAGCACTGCATAGCCACGCGACAACGGGTCTTTCTACAGCAACAGCAGTTAAAGCCGTTGAAGCGGGTATCGATATTCTAGATACCGCTATCTCTTCAATGAGCTGTACTTACGGTCACACACCAACAGAAACGGTTGTGGCGATGTTAGAAGGTACTGAGCGTGATACTAACCTTAAGCTGGAGCAGATTGAGCCAATCGCTTCTTACTTCCGTGATGTTCGTAAAAAGTACGCGAAATGGGAAGGCCAACTAAAAGGTGTTGATTCTCGTATCTTGATTGCTCAGGTTCCTGGCGGCATGTTGACTAACATGGAAGGCCAGTTAAAAGAGCAAGGTGCTGCAGATCGTATGGATGAGGTGCTTGAAGAGATCCCACGCGTACGTAAAGAGCTTGGCTACATTCCTTTGGTAACGCCAACTTCTCAAATCGTTGGTACTCAAGCGGTTATTAACGTACTAACGGGCGAGCGCTACAAGAGCATCACTAAAGAAACAGCGGGTCTATTGAAAGGCGAATACGGTCAAGCTCCAGCTGAAGTGGATGCAGAACTGCAAGCTAAAGTATTGGATGGTGCGGAAGCGATCACTTGTCGCCCTGCAGATCTGCTGAAGTCTGAAATGGATGAGCTAACGACTGATTTGCTAGAAAAAGCAAAAGCAGAAGGTATCTCTCTAGCGGAAGACACGGTAGATGACGTACTGACTTACGCACTGTTCCCACAAGTGGGTCTTAAGTTCCTTAAGAACCGTCGTAATCCTGAAGCATTTGAACCAGCGCCAACGGCAGAAGCTGCGGCTCCTGCGGCAGCAGCGGCACCAGCTTCCGTATCTGGTGGTATCGAGAGCTACAGCGTGAAAGTGGATGGTCAGGTTTATGATGTAGAAGTTGGCCCACAAGGTGAGCTGACGTCAGTAGCACCATCAGCAAAACCAGCTCAAGCGGTACAAGCTGCACCGGTAGCGGCCTCTGACGCGGAAGCGGTACCAGCTCCATTAGCGGGTAACATCTTTAAAGTTAACGTTCAGGCGGGCGCTGAAGTCGCTGAAGGCGACGTTCTGCTTATTCTTGAAGCGATGAAGATGGAAACGGAAGTTCGTGCTGCTCGTGGTGGTATCGTTCAAGAACTGAATGTTAAAGAAGGCGATGCAGTTACTGTAGGCGCTCCACTACTAAGCCTAGCGTAAGGGAGTACCATGGAAGGATTGATGACCTTATGGTCTGAAACAGGGATTGCTAACTTCGAGTTCGGCCAGATCTGTATGATGCTGGTCGGTTGCTTGCTGTTGTTTTTGGCGATCCGCAAAGGATTTGAACCTTTACTGTTGTTGCCGATTGGTTTTGGTGCTGTATTAGCCAATATTCCAAATGCTGGATTTACTGATCCAGGTGGTTTGCTTTACTACGTTTACTACATTGGTATTGAAACGGGTATTTTCCCGCTGCTGATCTTTATGGGCGTGGGCGCGATGACGGACTTCGGTGCGTTGATTGCTAACCCTAAAACCTTGTGGTTAGGTGCGGCTGCTCAGTTCGGTATTTTCGCAACACTGTTTGGTGCGATCTTGCTGAACTACATTCCAGGCATGGAATTTACCATGGCAGATGCTTCTTCTATCGCAATCATCGGTGGTGCAGATGGCCCAACGGCTATCTTCTTAGCGAGTAAGCTCTCTCCAGATCTGCTCGGTGCGATTGCTGTAGCGGCATACAGCTACATGGCTTTAGTTCCTATCATTCAGCCGCCAATCATGAAGGCGTTAACGTCTCCAGAAGAGCGCAAAATTAAGATGGCTCAGCTTCGTCACGTAAGCAAAGGTGAGAAGATCCTTTTCCCACTTGCAGTGTTACTGATGACGATCTTGTTCCTACCTTCAGCAACACCACTGGTTGGTATGTTCTGTTTAGGTAACTTAATGCGTGAAGCGGGTGTGGTTGACCGTCTATCGAAGACCGCACAAAACGAACTGATCAACGTTGTAACTATCTTCCTTGGCTTGGGTGTAGGTTCTAAGCTTCAAGCAGATACCTTCTTGAACTTAGAAACGTTAGGTATTCTAGGCTTAGGTGCGGTAGCGTTCAGTATCGGTACTGCGGGTGGTGTGTTGATGGCGAAGCTATTAAACCGTTTCTCGAAAGAGGATATCAACCCACTGATAGGTGCTGCTGGTGTATCAGCGGTTCCAATGGCGGCTCGTGTTGTGAACAAGGTTGGTCTTGAGGCGAACCCTCAGAACTTCTTGTTGATGCATGCAATGGGGCCGAACGTAGCAGGTGTACTAGGTAGTGCGGTTGCGGCCGGTATTCTATTAGCGCTAGTCGGCTAATGGATAGCTAGGTCATGTATCGTTACGTTAATTGGTCGTCAATTTACGAATGAGCGGTTAACTTAGCCTTATTAAATGGTTTATAGTCGAAGGGATGCTTGTGCATCCCTTTCTTTTATTCGTTAGGTTTTAACTAATTAGGGACGTGTTTAAATGGAAAATAGACAGATAGCGATTACCGAGTTTGGTGGGGTGGAAAACCTTGTACTTCAAACCAGTGCAATACCAGAGCCTAAAGCGGGCGAAGTAGTGGTTAAGGTCTCTTTTTCCGGCGTCAATCCGATAGATGTTAAAACTCGTGCAGGGCTAGGTTGGGCGGCTGCACAAAACAAAGATAACCTACCTTGGGTACCAGGCTACGATATCGCGGGGCAAGTGGTTACGTTAGGCGAACAGGCTGAACGTTTTACTGTTGGTGATAATGTAGCGGGCTTTATCGGCTTCCCATTGCAAGGCGGTGGCTACAGCCAATATGTGTGTGTACCTGAAACTGCGCTGAGCATCATTCCTAACTCTGTAACGTTAGAAGCGGCAGCAGCTCTCCCTCTAGCTAGCCAAACGGCGGCACAAGCGCTCAATAAAGCGGAAGTGAAAGAGGGCGATCGCGTACTCATTTTAGCGGGTGCGGGTGGTGTTGGTCACATTGCCGTTCAAATCGCCGTTGCAGCCAAAGCTGAGGTTTACACCACTTGTAGTGAAGCAAACCTTGATTACCTAGCAACGCTAGGTGCCCATGCTATCAACTATAAATTTGCTCCGGCGTCTGAACGTGTGGCGGATGTTGACGTGCTGATTGATTTGGTGGGGGGCGATACTGCGCTTGACGCGTTGAAGTGCCTGAAGGATGGCGCGAGAGTAGTTGCCGTGCCGACCCTATCGGCAGAGTTAATCTGTGAGAAAGCAAAACTTTTAGGTTTCACTGCATCAGGGATGTTGGTGGAACCTAACCCAGAGCAAATGGATACCATGCTTTATATGGTGAGTGTTGGATTGCTAAAAACAGAAATTCAAGGTATCTACCCGCTGGAAGAGGCACAGTCGGCTCATCTGCAGGTAGAAACCGGACACACCAGAGGCAAGGTACTGCTAAAGATGCAAGAAGGTTAATATGCAGTGCTAGAGTTCTTTAATTCCCTTTTCGAAAACATAGCGCTGTGGTTCTCTGATTCAGCGCTATGGGTCTTATTTATCAGTGGCTTCTTGAGTGCCACCTTGTTGCCCGGAGGCTCTGAAGCGAGCCTTGTCGCGGCATTGAGCTTAGATCAATTCTCAACATCGTCGATCATTCTGATAGCGACACTCGGCAACACCTTAGGCGGTCTTACTAACTATTGGATTGGTTTGTGGTTACCTAATCGAACTCAATCAGAAAAGCATGGTCATAAGGCTATGGCTTGGCTAAGCCGTTATGGTTACTGGACTTTACTATTCAGTTGGTTGCCCGTTATCGGTGATCCTTTGTGTCTAGCTGCTGGTTGGCTGAGAATGAAATTCATCCCTAGCGTTATCTTGATTGCGATTGGCAAAGCTGCTCGCTATAGCTTACTTGCTGCTATCTATTTCGGTTTTTTCTAAGGAGAACCTATGAAAAAGGTTTTACTTGGTACATTTTCTCTTATCGCCATCGCCGGCTGTTCTTACAATGTACCTAGCTCAACATCCTTCTTTTCCTCATTACCAGAAGGTGTCACTCTTTTAGAAGAGGTTAAGCCCTCGAAAGATAAAGTGGTGATTCCTTACACTAAATATCAATTGGATAATGGCTTAACCGTTATTCTTTCTCCTGATGATTCTGATCCACTTGTGCATGTGGATGTGACTTACCATGTCGGTTCTGCACGTGAAGAGATAGGCAAGTCAGGCTTTGCACATTTCTTCGAGCATATGATGTTCCAAGGTTCTGAGAATGTTGGCGATCAGCAGCACTTCAAGATCATTACAGAAGCGGGTGGTTCTTTAAACGGTACCACTAACCGCGATCGCACGAACTACTTTGAGACGGTTCCCTCAAACCAGCTTGAGAAAATGTTGTGGTTAGAGTCAGACCGAATGGGCTTCTTATTGGATGCGGTTTCTCAGAAGAAATTCGAAGTACAAAGAGGTACGGTTAAAAATGAACGAGCTCAAAGCTATGAAAGTCGCCCTTATGGTTTGATGTGGGAGCGCATGGGTGAAGCGCTTTACCCAGAAGGCCACCCTTACTCATGGCAACCAATCGGCTATGTAGAAGATCTTGACCGCGTTGATGTAAACGACCTCAAGGCGTTCTTCCTGCGTTGGTACGGCCCAAATAATGCGGTACTGACAATCGGTGGTGATATCGATGTTGACGATACGCTGGAGTGGGTTAATAAATACTTTGGTCCGATCCCTAAAGGTCCAGAGGTTGAGCCGGCTGAGAAACAACCTGCGGTACTAACGGAAGATAAGTACATCACCCTAGAAGATAACATTCGTCAGCCAATGGTATTGGTTGGTTGGCCAACGACTTATCGCGGTGAAGAGACACAAGCTTCACTGAATGCACTGTCTAACGTTTTAGGTTCCGGTACTAACAGTTACCTTTACCAAAACTTAGTGAAGACACAAAAAGCCGTGAGTGCAGGCTCATTCCACGATTGTGCTGAGTTGGCATGTACTATGTACGTCTATGCGATGGGTAATTCTGGTAAAAAAGGTGACTTAACGGCTCTCAACAAAGAGTTAATGAATACCTTAGATAAGTTCTCGAAAGAGGGCGTTCAACAAGAACGCCTAGATCAGATTACCGGAATGGCCGAAGCGGATGCGGTTTTTGCACTGCAAAGTGTTAAAGGTAAAGTGTCGCAATTGGCATCTAACCAAACTTTCTATGGTCAGCCAGATCGCATTGAGTCCCAACTGGATCAAATCCGTGCCGTCACGCCTGAAAGCGTGAGCAAGGCCTACCAAGATTTCATCGAAGGCAAGCACAAGGTGACTTTGAGTGTGGTTCCGAAAAAGCAGCTTGATTTAGCGGTTCGAGAAGCAACATTTACCACGCCACCACGTACTTTGCCTGAATACAGTAAAGTAACGGAAGACCAACTGAACTTCAGAAGAGCAACGGACACCTTTGATCGAAGTGTGATGCCTGAGGTGACCTTTGGTGTCGAAGCGACAATGCCAGAGCTGTATCGCATGCACTTTGCAAACGGTACTGATTTGATTGGTACTGAAACCGGCGAAACGCCGACGGTACAAATGCAAATCCAACTACCTGCAGGTGAGCGTTATGTTCGTAAAGGACAAGAGGGCCTAGCAAACCTAACAGCCGCTATGATGGAAGAAGGCTCTACTAAACGAACGGTTGAAGAGCTACAGGCGACCCTAGATAAGTTGGGTACCAGTGTGAGTATCAATGCTGGTAGTTACACCACAGATATTTCAATTTCTACGCTAGAGAAAAACCTGCCTCAAACCTTAGCGATCGTGCAAGAAGTTTTGCTGGAGCCTAAGTTCGATGAGCAAGATTTCGAACGCGTTAAGAAACAGATGCTAGAAGGGGTGGTATATCAGCATCAACAACCAAGCTGGATGGCATCTCAAGCAACCCGTGAAGTGCTGTTTGGCGACAGTATTTTTGCTCGCGCAAGTGATGGTACTAAAGAGTCTTTAGAATCGTTAACTCTGGACGATGTAAAACAGTTTTACAGTCAACACTATACTCCGGAGGGAGCTAATATTGTTATTGTAGGGGACATCTCGAAGAAAGAGGTTGGAAAGCAGCTACAATTCTTTGAGGAGTGGCAAGGCGAGGCGGCACCGCTGACACGCCCACAGATTGTCAAAGACCTGACTGAGCAGCGTTTATATTTAGTTGATAAGCCGGGTGCGCCGCAAAGTATTGTTCGCTTAGTTCGTAAAGGCCTGCCTTTTGATGCAACAGGTGAACTATACAAGAGCCAATTGGCTAACTTTAACCTAGCGGGTAACTTTAATAGCCGTATCAACCAAAACCTACGCGAAGACAAGGCTTACACTTATGGTGCGAGCGGTTACTTTGCCAGTACACGCGAAACGGGCGCGGTGGTATTTAGCGCGCAGGTAAGAGCGAATGCGACAGTGCCATCGATTCAAGAGTTTATTAATGAACTGAATGAGTTTAGTCAAAGTGGATTAACTGATGATGAGGTGAAATTTATGCGCCTTGCCGTCGGTCAACAAGATGCGCTCAAATACGAAACGCCAAGTCAAAAGGCTGGTTTGTTGAGTAATATTGTCGCATTGAGCCTTGATGAAGATTACCTACAACAACGTAATCAGATAGTTGAGACGGTCTCAAAAGAGACATTGAATGAACTATCGAAGAAATGGTTCGACCCGAATGATTATCAAATAATTGTGGTTGGTGATGCGGCTTCGCTTCGCCCTCAATTAGAAAAGTTAGATATTCCAATAGAAGAGCTTGAAATCATTCGTTAGAGTACACATTAAAGGGGGAGGGAAGAGACTCTACTTTTCTCCTCCAACCTAATTTATGATAGTTCTAATCGGAACGATATAAGATAAGTGAACTGAATTTTGACTGATTTTGCTGCGCGACTAAAGCAAGTTGCAACCAACCCTAAGACCTTCTCTCAATTTGGTCGTGGTGTTGAAAGGGAAACATTACGCTACACGGAAGATGGGCACCTTGCTACTGGGCCGCACCCTAAGGCTTTAGGTTCTGCGTTGATGAACGAGTGGGTAACAACCGATTTCTCTGAGTCGTTACTGGAATTTATCACGCCTGTTTCAAATGATGTTCCTACTCTTTTGAATCAGTTGTCTGATATTCATCACTTCACGCAAACCAAGTTAGACGGCGAAAAGCTGTGGCCGCTCTCTATGCCTTGTTACGTTGGTAGCGAAGATTACATTCAGCTCGCGCAATACGGCACGTCTAATAACGGTAAAATGAAAACGTTATACCGAGAAGGCTTGAAACGTCGTTACGGTAGCTTGATGCAGATTATTTCTGGTGTGCACTTCAATTTCTCTTTCCCTGAAAGCTTCTGGGATAGCCTATTTGGAAAGCAAACAGAAGAGGCGCGTTGTGAAGCTAAGTCAGATGCGTATTTCGGTTTGATCCGTAACTACTACCGCTTTGGTTGGTTAATCCCATACTTCTTTGGTGCTTCGCCAGCATTATGTTCTTCTTTCATCAAAGGAAGAGAAACCAACCTACCTTTTGAAAAGGTTGGCGAGACACTGTATCTACCAAAAGCAACGGCGCTGCGTCTGAGTGATCTTGGTTACACTAACAGCGCACAAAGCGTATTGAAGATAGGCTTTAACAGCCTAGGTCAGTACCTTGAAGGCTTAAACCAAGCGATTCGCACGCCATCTGAAGAGTTTGCAGAGATTGGTGTTAAGGTTGATAGCGAATACCGTCAGCTTAATAGCAACGTATTGCAAATTGAGAATGAGCTTTACGCACCTATTCGTCCTAAGCGTGTGGCGAAGAGTGGTGAGAAACCATCTGAAGCAATGGCTCGTGGCGGTGTTGAGTACGTCGAGGTTCGCTCTTTAGACGTAAACCCATTCAGCTCAATTGGTATCACTGAGCAGCAAGTTCGCTTCTTAGATCTATTCCTAACGTGGAGTGTGCTAACTGACTCTGCTGAAATGGATAACTGTGAGCTTGAATGCTGGCGTGATAACTGGAACAAGGTGATCTTGGAAGGTCGTCAAGTTGGTCTAGAACTGCAAATTGGTTGTCACGGTGAGCGATTGTCTCTTCAAGATTGGGCTAAGCGCGTGTTCAAAGACCTACGCTCAATTGCTGAGATGATGGATGCTGAACAAGGCGGCCGAGCTTACCAAGAAACCTGCGATACGCTTGAAGCTTGGATTGATAACCCAGAGCTAACCATTTCTGGCCAATTGCTAGAAGAGACTAAGAAGTTAGGTGGTTTAGGTAACGTTGGCTGTGCGCTAGGCAAAACGTACGCTCAACAGCACAAAGCACATCAATACAAAGTATATTCAGCTGAGCTGATGGAAGCAGAGGTTCAACGCTCTGTGGTAGCTCAGCAACAAAGTGAAGAAGCGAGCACTCAAGATTTTGATAGCTTCTTAGCGGATTATTTTTCGTATTTAAAAGCATAGCGAGACGTTGGTGGAAAGGAAGCAAACCTTATTAGGTAAGCCTACTCGTGCGAGTAGTAAATGGTTACCTGTAGTCACTGTCGGTGTTGTCTCTAGCCTTGTGGTTGGTTGTGCAACACCACCGCCGAAACAGCAAGACAACCTATGTAGCATCTTCAGAGAGCATCCATCGTGGTACGAAGATGCCTTAGATATGCAAGAAGAGTGGGGCACTCCCATCAATGTAGCGATGGCTTTTGTAAAACAAGAGAGTAGCTTCCGTCATGATGCGCGCCCACCAAAAGATTACATCCTTGGGTTTATTCCTTGGGGCCGTGTAAGCAGCGCTTATGGCTATGCTCAAGCTCAGGATCCAGCTTGGGAAGATTTCCAAAAAGCGACCAACAATGGTGGCTCAAGAACCAACTTTGATGATGCGCTGATGTTTATAGGCTGGTACACCAGTGAAACGCGTCGTCAACTCGGTATCTCGCTATGGGACCCATATAACCAGTACTTGGCTTACCATGAAGGCCGCGGTGGTTATAAGCGTAAATCGTATAACAGCAAACCATCTTTAATTAAGGTGGCTCGTAAAGTCGAACAGCAAGCAAAAGATTATGGCTGGCAACTGAAACAGTGCCGCAAAGAACTAGAAGACAATCGAAGTTGGTTTTTCTAAAGCCAACCGTCACGGAGAATAGCAATGCCTTTATTAGATAGTTTTACTGTAGATCACACTCGTATGAACGCACCAGCAGTTCGTGTTGCGAAAACAATGCAAACTCCAAAAGGAGATACCATCACGGTATTTGACCTGCGTTTTACGGCACCAAACAAAGATATCCTATCTGAGAAAGGTATCCACACTCTAGAGCACCTATATGCAGGTTTCATGCGTGCTCAACTGAACGGTTCAGACGTAGAGATCATCGATATTTCACCTATGGGCTGTCGTACAGGCTTCTACATGAGCCTGATCGGTACACCTTCAGAGCAGCAAGTGGCTGATGCTTGGTTAGCGGCAATGCAAGACGTGTTGAAAGTTGAGAGCCAGAATAAGATCCCTGAGCTGAACGAATACCAGTGTGGTACAGCGGCAATGCACTCTTTAGACGAAGCGAAAGAGATCGCGAATGCCATCATCGCTGCTGGTATCTCAGTAAACAAGAACGACGAGCTAGCACTGCCAGAGTCGATGCTTAAAGAGCTTAAAGTTGATTAATCATTTGAGTTAATTCTCGATGAGTAAGATATCAAAAGGCCCGGTTCATTGAACCGGGCCTTTCTATTTTCTCACTTAGCAGGTCAATAGCGAGTACTATCTGAACCTGTTATCCATTTACGATTTGTGGAAACACACGTACTAGCTTGATGCGGTTCTCTTCAAGTTCCACAATTTCCATAGGGTGACTGGCAACCTGAACACTCAAATGGCTTTCTGGAATGTCTTCCAGATGTTCTAGTATCAAACCATTCAACGTTCTTGGGCCATCAGTTGGGAGTGCCCACTGCAATCCTTTGTTGATGTCACGGATGTTTGCACTGCCTTCAATGAGGAAGCTACCATCGCTCTGTGGTGTGATTTCGTCAGATAAACTTGGTGCAATTGAAGTAGTAAACTCACCGACAATCTCTTCTAGAATATCTTCTAATGTAACCAAGCCATTGATATCACCGTACTCATCAACGATTAGACCGATGCGCTGTTTGTTGCGTTGGAATTTTAGTAGTTGAATATTGAGTGGGGTTGCTTCAGGAATGAAGTAGATTTCGTCCGCGGCACGCAGCAGAGTCTCTTTGTTGAATTCGTTCTTTTCAAGCATCAAGCGATACGCTTCGCGCAGCCTTAGCATGCCAACTACTTCATCAATTTGGTCACGATAAAGAACAACTCGGCCATGAGGGGAGTGGGTCAGCTGGCGAACGATGGATTTCCAATCATCATTAATGTCGATACCGGTAATCTCGTTACGAGGCACCATGATGTCGTTCACCGTAACGTGCTCTAAATCTAGAATAGACACCAACATATCTTGGTGACGTTGAGGTATCAGATTGCCCGCTTCATTTACAACGGTTCTTAGCTCTTCAGAGCTCAAATGATCGGTCGCGTCGTGACTGGCTTTGACACCCAGAATACGAATAAAGCCATTGGTAATGAAGTTCACTAATATCACCAGTGGTGACAGCACCTTCATCAGAATCATTAACAAGATACTGCTGGCGTAGGAGACACGTTCAGGAAACAGAGAAGCGATGGTTTTTGGTGTGACCTCAGCGAATACGAGGATCACGAGAGTCAGGGTACCGGTTGCGACAGCCACACCGATATCCCCGTAGATACGCATACCAAGAATGGTTGCGATCGCAGAAGCGAGAATGTTGACAAGGTTGTTACCGATGAGAATGAGGCCTATCAACCTGTCGGGGCGGTTCAGAAGTTTTTCTACGCGCTTTGCACCTTTATGACCCGTGTTGGCCAAGTGCTTTAAACGGTAGCGGTTCAAGGACATCATGCCCGTTTCGGAACCAGAGAAATAACCAGAAATTACAATGAGACACGCGAGTAGCGCAAATAAGATACCCGTTGATATGTCGTCCAAAACTATTCTTTTCCTATTTGTGTATCTTGATTAATTTATGACCGAACATGGTCGAGATGTCAATTGAATCTATCTGACTCAATATTTTAAAGGCAAGGTATGCGTGACCTTGCCTTTAATTTGGGTGTTATCTCAGGATGATTTCCTGAACGAAGCGACTACCGAAGTAGGCTAATGTGAGCATGCTAGCACCAGCAAGGGCGAACCAAGTCACCTTTTGTCCACGCCATCCTTTTTGGTAATGACCCCACAGAAGAATGGAGTAGATAACCCAAGCAATAAAAGACAATACGGCTTTGTGCGCTTTACCTTGAGCAAACATGTCTTGTACGAAGATGAAACCAGTCAGTAAGGTACCCGTTAATAAGCCATTACCGATTAGGATGATCTTGAAAAGTTGTCTTTCGACCATCATTAATGGAGGTAGGTTAGGGTTGATAACCAGTGCTTTCTTCTTTTTAAGTTTGTGATCTAGCCACGCAAGTTGCAGTGCGTATAGAGCACCAATAGTGAGCGTCGCGTAAGAAAACAGCGCCAAAGAGATGTGCATCAGCAGTTTTGGGTCATTCTCTAAATGTTTGATGAAGGTACTTGGAAGAAAAGTTGCCGCCATCAAGTTCAGTGCTGCGAAGCTATAAACCACAGGAAGAATGAACCACAGTCTGGTTTTGAGCATAGCACCGCTCATCACTAGAGAAATGATTAAACTGATCAGTGACGCAACGTTTAAGATACTGAGGTTTTGACCACTGGCATTAAAGATTAAGTCGCCAAGCAACCAAGCATGGAAAGCTAGAGCAAGTAATGCGCTGATAAACACCGTTTTTACACGGATTCCTGTTTGGTGCACGAGACCTGGAATGATCGTGGAAATCGCCATTGTATAAAGAAAGGCTGCTGCGATCGCAATAAGACTGTCCATGGTATCCATTAAAATGATTACTAATTGGCGAATTATACCTTGCATCGCTCTTTGGGGCTATGGTGAACCTCAATCAATTCCAAGTGAACACCGTCTCACATCACAAGCGTGGATGATTAACGCTCTACAACGGGTATGACTCTAATCCACGCTAATGTATACTCAACTTAATAGTCGCAGGATTGAGCGAAGAGAAAACTATGTTTGATAATTTAACGGATCGTCTATCCAAAACGCTGAAGAATATCAGCGGTAAAGGTCGTCTGACCGAAGACAATATTAAAGATACGCTACGTGAAGTGCGTATGGCGCTTCTTGAAGCTGACGTGGCACTGCCAGTTGTTCGCGATTTTGTTAAGCGCGTAAAAGAAGGCGCTGTGGGTGTTGAGGTTTCTAAATCTCTAACTCCTGGCCAAGAATTCATTAAGATCGTTCAAGCTGAACTTGAAGCTGTGATGGGTGAGTCTAACGAAGCACTTAACCTAGCAGCGCAACCGCCAGCGGTTATCTTAATGGCTGGTCTACAAGGTGCGGGTAAAACCACATCGGTAGGTAAGCTATCTAAATTGCTGACAGAGCGTGACAAGAAGAAAGTATTGGTTGTGTCTGCCGACGTTTACCGTCCTGCGGCGATCAAACAACTTGAAACGTTAGCTAGCGATGTCGGCGTTGACTTCTTTCCATCTTCGGCTGACCAGAAGCCTATTGATATTGCTAACGCTGCAATCGACCACGCGAAGAAGAAATTCTACGACGTGCTGCTTGTCGATACCGCAGGTCGTTTAGCGATTGATGAAGAGATGATGGGCGAGATCCAAGAGCTTCATACTGCAATCAACCCAGTAGAAACTCTATTCGTTGTTGATGCTATGACAGGTCAAGATGCGGCGAATACGGCAAAAGCCTTTGGTGATGCTCTTCCACTAACCGGTGTTATCTTAACGAAAGTTGATGGTGATGCGCGTGGTGGTGCAGCGCTGTCTGTTCGTCATATCACAGGTAAGCCAATCAAATTCTTAGGTGTTGGTGAGAAAACTGACGCACTAGAACCATTCCACCCTGATCGTGTTGCTTCTCGTATCTTAGGTATGGGTGACGTTCTGTCGCTTATTGAAGACCTACAGAAAAACGTTGATACCGAGAAAGCAGAGAAACTGGCTAAGAAGTTCAAAGAGAAGAAAGGTTTTGACCTTGAAGACTTCCGTGAACAGCTAGGTCAGATGCAAAACATGGGCGGCATGATGGGCATGATGGATAAGCTTCCAGGTATGTCTCAGCTACCAGACAACGTGAAAGATAAAGTTGATGATAAAATGTTCAAGCAGATGGAAGCGATCATCAACTCTATGACCATGAAAGAGCGTCAACGTCCTGAACTAATTAAAGGCTCGCGTAAAAAACGTATTGCCGCTGGCTCTGGTACACAGGTACAAGATGTAAACCGCATGCTTAAGCAGTTCACCCAAATGCAGAAGATGATGAAGAAAATGCAGAAAGGTGGCATGAAAGGCATGATGCGTAACATGCAAGGTATGATGGGCGGCATGGGTGGTATGGGCGGCGGCTTCAACCCGTTCGGCCGATAATCGCCTAATGTAACCTGCAGCACCTTTACTTTTCATAGTGTTATCTGTGTCACAGAAAGAATACAGGCACTATGTTGGTGAAAAAATAGCTAAATCCCTTGCATTGCCCCGGAATAAGAGTAAAATTCCGGGGCTTTAATTTGGCACGAGACCCCAAGCTGTTTAGTGATAAATGGTTATTGGGGTTAATTATTTTATTAAGAAAGCAAAGAGGACGACATGGTAACCATTCGTTTGGCACGTCACGGCGCTAAGAAGCGTCCATTCTATCAAATCGTAGTTGCGGATAGCCGTAACGCTGCAACTGGCCGTTTCATCGAGAAAGTAGGTTTCTTTAACCCTACTGCTCAAGGTCAAGAAGAAGGTCTACGTCTAGACCTAGATCGCGTTAACCACTGGGTTGGTCAAGGCGCATCTCTATCTGATCGTGTAGCTAAGCTAGTTAAAGACGCTCAAAAAGCGGCTTAATTCTTTTTTAAAGAGAAATAGCTTATGTCGATGAAGGGTAAAGAAACGATGAGCAAGCAAGACGAAAAAATTGTTATGGGCAAGTTTGGTGCTACCTATGGCATTCGTGGCTGGCTTAAAGTTTTTTCCTACACAGACAACGCTGAAAGCATATTTGATTACTCTCCTTGGTACGTTAACCAAAAGGGGAAGTGGGTTGAATTCAAAGTAGAAAGCTGGAAGCGCCATAACAAAGGTATGGTGTGTAAGCTGGAAGGTTTTGAGGTTCGCGAGGACGCTCATCTACTGACTAACTTTGAAATCGCAATAGACCCTGCTTCATTACCTGAATTGTCAGAAGAGGAATTCTACTGGCGTGAATTGTTTGGTATGCAAGTTGTAACCACTAAAGGTTACGATCTAGGTGTCGTTACCGACATGCTAGAAACTGGCTCAAACGATGTTCTAGTAATCAAAGCAAATCTTAAGGATGCTTTCGGACAAAAGGAACGGTTAGTACCGTACCTTGAAGAGCAAGTGATCAAGAAAGTTGATCGCGAAGCTCAACGGATCGAAGTTGACTGGGATCCTGGATTCTAACTTTAAAATCATAGAGCGAGAGAACACATGTGGGTTGGCGTAATTAGCCTATTTCCTGAAATGTTCCGTTCAGTTACTGATTTTGGAGTAACGGGTCAAGCGGTAAAGAAAGGTCTTTTATCTATTGAGACATGGAATCCTCGCGATTTCACTCATGATAAGCATCGCACTGTTGATGACAGACCTTACGGTGGTGGTCCTGGCATGTTAATGATGGTTCAGCCTTTGCGCGACGCTATCCAAACTGCCAAACAAGCATCACCGGGAAAGACGAAAGTTATCTATCTTTCACCTCAAGGTCGTAAACTCGACCAGAAAGGTGTTGAAGAGCTGGCAACAAACGAGAATTTACTTCTTATTTGTGGTCGCTACGAAGGGGTAGATGAGCGCATCATTCAATCTGAAGTCGACGAAGAATGGTCGATTGGAGATTTTGTGATGACGGGTGGTGAACTGCCAGCCATGACGCTGATTGATTCAGTATCTCGGTTTGTACCGGGTGTACTTGGAGATTTCGCTTCAGCAGAAGAAGATTCTTTTGCAAATGGTTTGCTAGATTGCCCTCACTATACGCGCCCTGAGGTGCTAGACGACAAAGAGGTGCCTTCGGTACTCAAGTCTGGAAACCATAAGGACATTCGTCGCTGGCGATTAAAACAATCGTTGGGCCGAACTTGGCTAAGAAGACCAGAACTCCTGGAAAACCTAGCTCTGACTGACGAACAGGAACAATTACTGGCTGAATTCATTAAAGAGCAACGCTCTTAACGAAAAGCAAGCAGTAACCTATTAAATTTAGTATCAGTTTATTCTAGGAATTTATACAAATGAGCAACATCATTAAGGCTCTTGAAGAAGAGCAACTAAAATCAGACCTTCCTAAATTCGCACCAGGTGACACTGTTGTAGTTCAGGTTAAGGTAAAAGAAGGTGACCGTGAGCGTCTACAGGCTTTCGAAGGCGTAGTAATCGCTATTCGTAACCGTGGTCTTCACTCTGCATTCACAGTTCGTAAGATCTCGAACGGTGAAGGTGTAGAGCGTGCGTTCCAAACTCACTCTCCAATGGTTGATAGCATCGAAGTTAAACGCCGTGGTGCAGTACGTCGTGCCAAGTTGTACTACCTACGTGAGCGTTCTGGTAAGTCTGCTCGTATTAAAGAGAAGCTTGCTAAGAAGTAATTCTTTTTGCATTCTATCGATAAAAGCGGAGCCATTTGGCTCCGCTTTTTTGTGCCTGCTATTTAGAGTTTCGCAGTTAAGAGATCCCCAACTCGTTCAATGGTATGGACTCCCCACCTCAACTGACAGCGTC
>NZ_JAEFCE010000080.1:0-17715 GCF_016406055.1 Vibrio sp. IB15 | reverse complement strand
ACGTGCCATCTAAATATTGCTTAGCAATGATACATTTTAGCTCTCGGCTATATTTAGACATAAAAAGACCCCCAATAATTGGTGTCCAACTATTGGGGGTCAGTTCATGGGCATCGGCTTCTTATTTATACAGCGAGATTTAAGCTGGTTGAATTAGAGCGAGTGCCTTACGAGAAACCTCGTGGGCTGCTTTGGTTAAGTTCTGCTTCTCTAGTGCATCAGACAGATATCCGTAATCAGAAACATTAGAGCGAAGTGCTAGTGCTTTTTCGAAATGGCTTTGCGCTTCTGCCCATTTTTGCTCTCTTAGGTAGAACTGAGCTAATGCACTGTGTGCTTCTGCATTATTGTTATCTTTGCTGATAGCGCGCTCTAGCATCACAACTACTGGATGGTGATCAGCAAGATTCAGCTCTGGAAGTAGCATGTAGAGCTCGTTTGAACCCGTTTTAGCGATGTTCTCTTTGATTACAGTGAAAGCCTCTGCATCGGCTTTGCGTGCGATCAGTTGTTTTACAAAGCAAGAGACAAGGTGTGAGCTTTGCTTCTGTTTTCTTGGAAGCTTATTCCAGTGGCTGATTAAGCCTTCGCTGCCTTGTTGTTGTGCGACGTCGTGAAGCAAACCACATTGTGCTTTCTGCTCTAGTTCACGCTGCTCATCTGCTGTTAGGAGCTTGTTTTTAGCGAGCTTAGGCGTTAGTTCCAGCAATGGTTGCCATAACTTAAGCTGCATGTAGGTCGCTTTTAGTAAGCCCAGGACTGCAGTGTTGTTCGGGTGCGAACCTTTAATATTTGAAAGCGTATCGAAAGCGGCTTCGTAGTTTGATTCGCTGATCTGTTGTTTAGCTTTAGTTAGCTCAACGGCCAATAGAGAATCGTCTTGTTGGCTAGCCAGTTCGATGTATTTATCGCGTTCAGCGGTATTGCCTTGCTCATGCGCTGCTTGAGAGGCCACTAGGTAACAAAGCAGAGGCATGTCGTGGTGATTTGCCCAACGTGTCACTTTCTTCTCAGCACCTTTCCAGTCACCTTCAAGAAGCTTGATTATGCCTTCATTGGTATAACGGCGAGAGCGCTTAAGTTTACGAACACTGAACCAGTTCCAAGTTGTTGAGCTAGCGTAAATAAGCTTCTTAAATAGGTACTCTAAGCCAAACAGTGCAGCCAAAAGGACAATCACAAAGATAGCCATTGTTGTCACACTCATCTCAATCGTCTTATTGGCAATTGATATCAGCACATAACCTTGTTGACCTGAAAACTGAGTACCGACAAACAGACCCGCACCGAGTACAAGGAAAAGAAAAATCAAACGAATCATTATTTCTCCTCCGAGGTCATTACCGTCACCTCACGGCGTAGACGTTCACGAATCACATCAGATAACTGATTCTGAGACTCAAGCTTCACAGGGTATTTAACAGTGATGTTCTGTTCGCTTAATTGCTTAATTGCCTTCTCGAATTCGATGACCGAGTTGTTATCTTGGTTTAGGTACGACTTAGACCACTCGTTAGCTGTCTTTAGAGCTGCGCTATAAACTTCACCTTGCTCTTTGTAGACTGCACGAATTGCAGTTTCCAGTTTACCCTTGATGTTTTCACGCAGGTAGAAGTGCTGTTCTGGTGATAGTAGAGGGATAACCTCGCCATCTCGACTACGGAAAGTGATAAAGTTTTCTGAGAAGTCTTTCATCGACGTCATCAGGTTGCTTTGCCAGTCATTGATGTCCTGAGATACGGCTTTTTTCTCGACGATTTCAGCCTCAGGAAGAATCGCATTCGCTAGAGGTAGCTTATCGACTTGTTGCTGAAGGCTTGTGATACGTAGCACCAAACCATCGCGGTCGATCAGAGGAATAGTACGAAGCTTAGTGATGTCGTTAGTCATAGACTGGCGCAGAGATACTAGGCTTGGATCGTTGAGTGCGGCGATACGCTGATCGGCACTTTCCATAAGTTTGGTTGCGCTAACAGCATCATGCTCAAGGAATAGTTTGCGGCCAGCAAGTTTTACTAGGTAATCGGCTTCCGCAAGCAGCCAGTCATTCGGACGACGACCTTTCACATCAGCTACCGCTAGCTGCAGGCTTTGAATGCTCTTTTGTTGTTGAGATTGTACAACCTGAGTTTTCTCTACCGCATGTGATGCTTCTTGGATGGTCTCTTGTTTGATGGCTTGCAGGTCTTTATTTACAGCAGATTGGGTATTTTGTAGCTGGGCTTGAAGTGCTGCGATTTGATCTGAATATTCAGCACTCTTTTGCTGCATTTGGAAGGCAATACCACCGCTGAAGATAATAGAAATTGCGATAGCGATAGCGCCGAATTTCACGCCGCGCTTGCCTTGCTTTTCTGCTTTCTCAATTTGTTCTTTGTGGTCGGCTTGAGTCTGCTCAGTGTGAGTCGTACTCGGTGCTGGGGCCTCAAGCTTTGACTCAGCTTCTTTTGATTCAGCACTTTCGTCTTTGGTCGCTACTGGCTGAGTATCTTGGTTCTGTTCAGGTTCAATATGCTCATTATTTTTTTTGCTTGTCATGCTTATTTCCTGTTTCTAGCTAGGGCTGGAGAGCAGCCAGTAATATTTGGTTCGCAGCACTTTGAGTATTCGTAACGTTAGAGAAGCCGAGCTGTTGTGCTCGTTGTGCTATGCGCTTGCTTGGAACAAACAAATGTCTCGTTGAAAGCCAAGCAGAATACTCACCAGGGGTAATGGAGCACAGATACTCCAGTTGTTCCTGACTTGTGATGACTACTTTGGACGTTTTTTTGTTTATCCATGTTTGATAGGTATTGTGATCGTTTATTGGAATATATTCTCTACGGTAGGTCTCACAATAAGAGACTTGTGCACCTAGGTTGAGCAAAGAATCTCGAATGAGCTCTCGCCCACCATTCCCACGTAGTATCAAAATGGATGTGTTATTTACGTCTCTCAGTTCAGCAAGTTTAAGAAGATGTTCACTATCACTAACTTGAGGATAGTTTACTTTTTGTTTACAGACTTTGCTTAAAACGTGCGCAGTTTTTTGACCAACGCCAAGATAAAGCGGCGAAGTAGGCCAAACGGACGAAGTTTTAGAAAGGATATTTTGAGCCGCGGTCACGGCATGATGGCTGACAGCGATGATGATATCGCTGTTGTTGAGCCGGACGCTTAAGTTGGCTGTGTCTGGATTATCAATGATACGAATAAGCGGATGATGGATCGCTTGAACCCCTTCATCCGCTAGTTGTTGGCAAAGCGATTGTCCCTCTACACCGGGACGAGTTACCAACACAGTCATGATTATTCTTGGTCTGCGTATAGCTTGGTTAAGATTTCTCTCGCACCGTCATCCAGCAGTTGATTAGCCAGAGTAACGCCAAGTGCTTCAGCATCTTTACGAGGACCGGAGATCTCACCGCGAACCATCTTAGAACCATCAGGTTCACCTACAAGTGCGCGTAGCCAGATGTTGTCGCCATCTAATAGTGAGTAGCTACCGATAGGCACCTGGCAACCACCCTCCAGAGTCAGGTTCATTGCACGTTCGCAAAGTACGCGGTCGGCTGTGTCTTGGTGGTTCAGTGGCTCAAGAAGTTTAATCAGACGCTCATCATCAAGACGACACTCGATACCTACAGCGCCTTGGCCTACTGCTGGTAGAGATTGCTCTGGTTCGATAAAGCTACGGATACGCTCTTCTAGTTCCAGACGCTTAAGGCCTGCTGCTGCCAGAACGATAGCATCGTATTGGCCGTCATCGAGTTTACCCAGACGAGTACCAACATTGCCGCGCAGCTCTTTGATGATCAAATCAGGGCGGTATTCTAGAAGCTGACACTGACGACGCAGGCTACATGTACCTACGACAGCACCTTGTGGTAGTTCATCAATGTTGTTGTATGTGTTTGATACGAATGCGTCACGAGGATCTTCACGTTCACAAATCGTCACTAGACCTAGACCTTCAGGGAAGTCGACAGGGACATCTTTCATTGAGTGAACTGCAAGGTCAGCACGACCTTCTAGCATTGCCACTTCAAGTTCTTTTACGAACAGACCTTTACCACCCACTTTGGCAAGCGGAGTGTCTAGGATGATGTCACCTTTGGTCACCATAGTTACCAACTCAACCTCTAAACCAGGGTGAGCAGCTTGAAGAGCATCCCTTACAAAGTATGCCTGCCAAAGGGCAAGAGGGCTTTTTCTGGTTGCGATACGGATTGGTGCTGAATTTGTCATGGTGTTTCCGATATAGGTTCTGTAATAGCCTAATCCTACCATTGTGAGGCGAAAATTCTTACTGTTTGATCATTCCATGCTTTGATAGCTGAGAGATTTTCATAAGTTCACCAAAATAGTGTGATTGGTATCTCATTTGAAACATGGGCTATTATTAGAAATAGTCAATAACGAGGACACTACGGCGCCGTGAGTTTAACTTTTTGTCATTAAGGAATTAGCCGGTCTGGCGGCTTCCTTTGCTTTACCATTAGGGGTGAAAGTGTTAAATTGATCACGTTTTGTTGCTGCTTTCGTTCAGTAACTAAACAGAAGTGCATTTAATCTCAAACCAAGGACTTACCTTGCAGGCTTACACTCAAACATTGATTCAACGATTAGACAATCTAAATCAACAGCGCATTGATCGTGCGTTGGCGTTGATGAATGTGCAAGGTCAACGAGTTTTCAATCTTATTCCCGCACTGCTTCACTTCAATCATCCAATAATGCCTGGTTATTATGATCAACAAGTTCCTTTTGGAATTCGTAGCTTCACGCTTAATGAATTCCAAAAGCAATTTGTCTCTGATACTGAACTTACTTTAGGTGGCAAGCTAACCGAGTCTGCGGAGCCCGCAATTCTTGGCCTTTACACCATGGGCAGTACCTCTTCTATTGGTCAAAGCACGTCAAGCGACCTCGATATCTGGGTGTGTGTATCTCCGGATATGGACGGCCCAGCTCGCGATAGCCTTACCAATAAATGTCTGTTGATTACCGACTGGGCTGAAACCTTAGGCGTTGAAGCTAACTTCTTCTTAATGGATGAAGAGCGTTTCCGTTCGAACCATTCAGAAGAGATGACCGGTGATAACTGTGGTTCTTCACAGCACTTATTACTGCTTGATGAGTTCTATCGCTCAGCGGTTCGCTTGGCTGGTCAACGTTTGTTGTGGCAAATCATTCCGCCAGAAATGGAAGAGTGCTATGACGAATATGTTCAAGGCTTGTGTCAGGATGGCTATCTTGATTGTTCGCAGTGGATTGATTTCGGTAAGCTGAATCGCATTCCTGCAGAAGAGTACTTTGGTTCTAACTTGTGGCAGCTCTATAAGAGTATCGACTCACCGTATAAATCGGTGTTAAAGGCGATCTTGCTAGAAGCCTATTCATGGGAATACCCAAACACCCAACTCTTGAGTATCGATACCAAGCGTCGCTTTTTTGCGGATGAACCGGATCTGTATGGCATGGATAGCTACTATCTGATGCTAGAAAAGGTAACTCGCTACCTAGAGCGTATTAACGACCACACTCGTTTGGATTTGGTGAGACGCTGTTTCTACCTTAAGACCCATGAGAAGTTGTCGCGTGAAGCCGGTATCGGTTCTGTAGCATGGCGTCGTGAAGCCCTAACCGAGATGACTAAGTCTTGGAATTGGGGACAGGAAACCATTGCTGAGCTCGATAACCGACGTAACTGGAAGGTTGAGCAGGTGAAAGTGGTGCACCACGCACTGCTTGATGCCTTGATGCTGAGCTATCGTAACCTGATTCAATTTGCACGTCGTAACGACATCACATCGGCAATCAGCCCACAAGATATCAGTATCTTGGCGCGTAAGCTTTATGCTGCGTTTGAGGTGTTGCCGGGCAAAGTGACGCTACTGAATCCGCAAATCTCTCCGGATCTGCATGAACCTGACTTGAGCTTTATAGAGGTTCGCCAAGGGCAATCGAATAAAGCGGGTTGGTACTTGTACAAACAGCCGCTTATTGCGCACCGCATTCTTGGTCAGCCTTCGCTCGAGCACCATGAGTACTTGAGTAAGCTGGTTGCATGGTCATTCTTTAATGGTTTGATTACTGAATCGACACGTTTGCATTCTGTAGTTCGTGACGCCCACATTGATATCGATAAGTTCTATCAAATGGTGAGCGACCTACGTAATACCTTCTCTTTACGTAAACGCCGTCCGAGTATGCAAGCACTGGCGAGCCCTTGTGAGATCAGCCAGCTGGCGATGTTCATCAACTTTGAAAACGATCCGACTTCTGAATTAAGCGGTCGTGCCTTGAAGGTCGATCTGAAGAATGCAGATATCTTCAGCTTTGGTGAAGAAGGTAAGAGCTTAGTCGGCAGTGTCGATTTGGTTTATCGTAACTCTTGGCATGAAGTACGTACGCTGCATTTCCAAGGTGATACGGCAATGCTGGATGCCCTTAAGACGGTACTTGGTAAAATGCACCAAGATGCGTTGCCGCCAGAGTCGGTTGATGTGTTCTGTTACAGCAAAAACCTGCGTGGTGTGATGCGCAATATGGTGTATCAACTGCTTGCTGAGTGTATCGACTTACGATTGAAACCGATTGAACCAGAGAAACGCCGCCGCTTTAAGGCTATTCGTTTAGCCAACAAGATGTTTGGCCTGTTCTTCGAACGTCGTGGTGTGTCGGTACAGATGTTGGAAAACTCAGTCGACTTCTATCGTAGTATCTCAACTAATAAGTTGAAGGGTTCTCCTTTACTGATGCTCGATAAAGAGCAAGAGTATCAACTGCCAGAAGTGGTGGATGGTTTTGCGAGTGAGGGCTTGATTCAGTTCTTCTTTGAAGATACCGATAAAGGTTTCAATATTTATGTATTGGACGAGTCGAATCAGGTTGAGGTGTATCACCAGTACAGCGGTGAAAAAGATGAGATGATCGCGAGCGTAAACTCTTTCTACACCTCGGTAAAAGATGAGTCGAAGATGTCGTCAAAGTTGATTAACTTTAACTTACCTCAGTACTACCAAATCGTTCATCCAGAAGAGGGCAACTCTTATGTTGTGCCTTACCGTAATGATGCCACTTTAGCTTCTCGGAGCTCAAAGATAGTTAACATCTAGTTGATTTAGACAGATAGATATTAAAAAGGAGTGATTGAATCACTCCTTTTTTTGTTTTGCTTATCAGTGGTTAGACCCAGTCGATATCTTCACCTGCGTGCTTCACGCATTCTTCTTTAACCATCTCAAACAGCTCCATGCCCGTCTTTGAACATGTCCACTTGTCGTCAACTAGCTTGAAGTGAAAGCCACCAGATTTAGACGCTAACCAGATTTCTTTCATTGGTTCTTGGCGGTTAATTATGATTTGGCTGCGGTTCTCAAACTCCAGCGTCATCACGTTGCCCGTCACTTCGTAATCAATATCTGCCTCTGATTCATCGATAGCTTCTTCGATGTTTTGCATCTGTATATCGACTAGCTGATGAAATTCAGTCTCGTTCATCCTTTCTATCCTATTGCTTTTCCTGAGTGTGGTGCGATTATAGGGGGCATTGAGTTAATAATCACGATATGCAAAATGAAAAAATTAATTACTGCTCTATTTATGATGTCCGTTATTGGACTTTCTGGTTGTGGTCAAACGGGTCCTTTGTACGATCCTGATGAAGTTCAGCAGACCGAACAATCACAATAAGTGAAAACACGCAGAAATCGTTATTTATAAGGGATAAGAACTTTGGATTACTTCAACTATCAGGAAGATGGCCAGCTTTGGGCTGAGGACGTCGCACTTTCACAACTAGCAGAGCAATATGGTACACCGCTGTATGTATATTCTCGTGCTACATTAGAACGCCACTGGAATGCGTTTGATTCATCGGTTGGTGAGCATCCACACTTGGTGTGCTATGCCGTTAAGGCGAACTCGAACCTTGGCGTATTGAATACCCTAGCTCGATTAGGTTCTGGCTTTGATATCGTTTCTGGCGGTGAGCTAGAGCGTGTTGTGGCTGCAGGTGGCGATCCGGCAAAGGTTGTTTTCTCTGGTGTCGGCAAAACAGCCGCTGAAATGAAACGTGCGCTTGAGTTAAACATTAAGTGTTTCAACGTAGAGTCTGAGCCAGAGCTAGAGAGACTGAATAAAGTCGCTGGTGAACTGGGTGTTAAGGCGCCGATTTCACTGCGTATCAACCCAGACGTTGATGCAAACACTCACCCTTATATCTCGACAGGTCTGCGTGATAACAAATTTGGTATTGCCTTCGACCGTGCGCCTGCCGTTTACGCTTTTGCACAAACACTTGAGAACTTGTCTATCCATGGTATTGATTGCCACATCGGTTCTCAATTAACTGACATCGAGCCTTTCATTGATGCGACTGATCGTTTGCTTGCTCTGATCGACCAACTACGTGCTGATGGTATTAACATTAAGCACCTTGATGTTGGTGGTGGTTTGGGTGTGGTATATCGTGATGAATTGCCACCACAACCTTCAGATTACGCAAAAGCACTATTGGCGCGTCTAGAAAATCATTCTGATCTAGAGCTGATTTTCGAACCTGGAAGAGCGATTGCTGCTAACGCTGGTGTACTATTAACGAAAGTTGAGTTCCTCAAGCCAACGGAACACAAGAACTTTGCCATTATCGATGCAGCAATGAACGATTTGATGCGTCCAGCGCTTTACCAAGCTTGGCAAGACATTGTTCCTGTAAGCCCGCGTCAGGGTGAAGCTGTGACTTATGACTTGGTTGGTCCTATCTGTGAGACAGGTGACTTCCTAGGTAAAGATCGTGAGCTAGTGCTTGAAGAGGGCGATTTACTTGCTGTTCGCTCAGCTGGTGCTTATGGTTTTGTCATGTCTTCAAACTACAACACTCGTTCGCGTGCGGCTGAAGTGATGGTTGATGGCAACAAAACTCATTTGGTTCGTCAGCGTGAAGAGCTTACGAGCTTGTGGGAACTTGAAAACATTCTTCCGGAGTAATTTAAAGCGTTATGCACTTCCACTTTTCTAAAATGCATGGTTTGGGCAATGATTTCATGGTCGTGGACTGCATTACTCAAAATATTTTCTTTTCTCCAGATTTGATCCGTCGTTTGGCGGATCGTCACACTGGTGTGGGCTTTGACCAGCTACTTGTGGTTGAGGCTCCCTATGATCCAGAAACTGATTTCCATTACCGCATATTTAATGCAGATGGCAGTGAAGTGGAGCAGTGTGGTAATGGTGCTCGTTGTTTTGCACGATTTGTTCGTATGAAAGGCTTAACGAATAAGTACAGCATCAACGTCAGCACCAAGAAAGGTAAAATGGTTCTCAAGATTGAAGAGAATGACCTGATCACCGTGAACATGGGCATTCCTGAGTTCGAACCAAGCAAGATCCCATTTAAAGCGAAGCAACCTGAAAAGACCTACATCCTAAGAACCGATGCACACACTCTGTTCTGTGGCGCGGTCAGCATGGGCAACCCGCATGTGGTCACTGTCGTTGATGATGTCGATACGGCCGATGTGGATACCTTGGGCCCACTGCTTGAATCACATGAGCGTTTCCCTGAGCGTGTCAATGCTGGTTTTATGCAGGTGGTTAATCGTGAAGAAGTTCGTCTACGTGTTTACGAACGTGGAGCGGGCGAAACTCAGGCTTGTGGTAGCGGTGCGTGTGGTGCTGTTGCTGTGGGTATTACTCAAGGCTTACTGGCTGAAAATGTGAAAGTTCGTCTACCGGGCGGTGATTTACACATTAGTTGGCAAGGCCCGGGTAAACCTCTGTATATGACAGGCCCTGCTACGCATGTGTTTGATGGTCAGCTTTCTTGCTGATTTCGACATATAACAGATAGATACATAAAAAATAAAGGATAGGTTTTGTCTAACGTTGAAGCCGACGCTCTCACCGCAGAAGTGGTCGCGGAATATTTACGTGATAACCCAGATTTTTTCCAAGACCGAAAAGATTTGGTGGATCGCCTTGCTATTAATAACGTTGAGCAGGGTGCCGTTTCTCTGGTGGAGATTCAGCTTAAACGTCAACGCCAGAGAATCGAAGAGCTAGAAGAAGAGATCACTGGCTTGATGTCTTTGGCGGCGAGTAACGATAAAACCTTCTATGAGTTTATGGACCTGCAAGCGCAAGTACTGAAATGCAGTGACTTCATGCAGGTGATTAAAGCGGTTGAGCAAAAGGCACTCGACCTAGGGTTGAAGGCTCATTTGCGAATCCTTTCGCAAACGGGTTTTTATCAGCTCAGCGAAGAGGGCTACTCGAAGTTTTCACTCAACCACTTTAATGGCAAAGATGCCTACCTTGGGCGCTTAAGAAAAGCTGACAGACAAGATTTGTTTGGTGATTTCCCGGTTCCAGAGCTAGGCTCTTATGTAGTACTACCGCTCGCTAAGCAGTCTCCATTGGGGTTACTCGCCTTTTCTAGTGAAGATGGCGGGCATTTCCAACCTCATATGGATACGCTCTTTTTACGCCACTTAGCACTTGTTGTGTCTCATCTGGCGGACACCTTACCTTGGCAGATAAATAATGAGCCTAGAGCCCAAAACACCTCTTCCTAATAGCCTTCAAAAGCCTCTTTCTCGCTTCTATGAATATCTCAGAAGCGAGAAGGGACTCAGCCTACACACCCAGCGAAACTACAAACAACAACTTGAAACCATGGCTGAACACTTAGTCACACTGGGGCTAAAGGATTGGCGCCAAGTCGATGCGGCTTGGGTAAGGCAACTTGCCAGCAAAGGCATGCGTGACGGAATGAAGGCAAGCAGTATTGCGACTCGCTTATCGTCACTGCGTAGCTTCTTTGATTTTCTTGTCTTACGTGGCGAAATCACTGCAAACCCTGCAAAAGGGGTCTCTGCACCTCGTAAGCAGCGCCCGTTACCAAAAAACCTCGATGTAGATGAAGTCGGTCAGTTGCTTGACGTGAATGAAGACGATCCGCTGTCGATTCGTGATCGAGCGATGATGGAGGTGATGTACGGTGCTGGTTTGCGTCTTGCTGAACTGGTTGGTATCAACCTCAAAGACGTGCTGAGCCGCCAAGGAGAAATCCGAGTGATCGGTAAAGGTGACAAGGAGCGCAAGGCGCCATTTTCGGGCTTAGCCAAAGAGTGGGTCGATAAGTGGCTGCGAGTCCGCGGTGAATTGGCTTCTCCAGGAGAGGATGCGCTGTTTGTTTCCAAGCTGGGAACACGCATCTCACACCGCAGTGTGCAAAAACGTATGGAAGAGTGGGGCAAGAAGCAATCTGTAGCGAGCCATATTAGCCCGCACAAACTGCGTCACTCCTTTGCAACGCATGTCCTCGAGTCGAGCCAAAACCTTCGTGCGGTCCAAGAGTTATTGGGTCATGAAAACATCTCGACCACCCAAGTGTACACTCACTTAGATTTCCAGCATCTAGCACAAGCATACGATCAGGCTCACCCAAGAGCCCGTAAGAAAAATAAAGACTAAAGGTTTTACTATGCGAATTTACCGAGGGTTACAGCCTGTCAAAGCCATGACCTTTGATTTGGATGACACTCTATATGACAACTGGCCTGTGATCGTGAAGGTTGAGAAAGAGATGGCGCAGTGGCTTTTTCAAGAGCACCCTGTGTCTGCTTCTTTGTCGCTGGATGAGTGGCAAGCTGTAAAACAACGAGTCGCATTGGAAAACCCTGAGCTAAAGCATGACGTCACCTTGTGGCGTGAAACCCAAATTAAGACAGGTTTACTGCAGTTGGGTTACTCTCTGCAGCAAGCGGAACAGGCTGCTCGTGATGGTATCGAACATGCCTTATGGCTACGCAACCAAGTCGACGTTCCTCAAGAAACCCACCGTGTGATGGCGGAACTTGCCGAGCGTATTCCTTTGGTTGCGATAACCAATGGTAACGTTGATCCCCACAAAATTGGCCTTGGGCAATATTTCCAACTCATTCTTAAAGCGGGACCAGACGGCAGAGCCAAACCCTACCCAGACATGTTTGAGAAAGCACAACAGCATTTAGGCTTTGATGCTAGCAATATCCTTCATGTGGGTGATCATTTGAGGACGGATGTCTATGGAGCCAAGAAAAATGGCTTCCAAGCATGCTGGTTTAATGACACTGGTTCCAATTTATACCTATCTTCGAAGGCGAGTGTGCTTCCTGATGTTGAAATAGAACAGCTCAGCGATCTTATGCGACTAATTTAATGTCCAGTGCAGGCTTATTGTGTCGCATTTATGATAGTGAATTGTTACATTAGTCGTGTTTAAAGGCCTGTTTAGGCTAGGATAATTAGCGATTACTTATTACGATTCATTTCAATCATAGCGGTGGTTGCGGGTTCTCTATTCCATTAGATTTCGAACAAGGGTTGGCATGCAAACATATACATTTCTCGCAAACACAGAGGAGCAATTAGAATCTCAATTTGCTCAGCGCGAATGGTGTGATAGCAAACAATACCTAGTTCAACTTTTCTCTACGCAATCACCGGATGTGGCTCGCCAACTTGCTAACGTGGCGCTCAATCGTTTGAGCCATGCGACGTTGATTGGTCAAAGTGCTCGTCATGTTATTTGTGATAACTGCCTTGAGAGTACTTGCACCTTAGTCATTGTTAGTGAATTCAACGAAACTCGATTAATCTCCGCGGTACAGCCTTTTACAGGTAACCCTAACCAAGATAGCCAAGATCTCGTATCTCAACTTGATCTATCGGAAGACACCAAAACTGTTATCAGCTTGTGTGATCAGGTTGAAGGACGTGATTACCCAATTTATGGTGCTTTCGAAAATCATTCCTACGCATTACCAGTGGCTGGTGGCTTGTGCCAGGAAAATGAGTTCGGCCGCTGGGTTATGCACAACGAGCAAACTTACCAACATGCCTGCGTAGCGGTTGCCTTGACGAACTCTAATTTAAAGGTGTGGTCAGACGCTTACTCCGAGTGGAACCCTATAGGGATGAAACTACGAGTGACTCATGCGATAGGGAACCGTCTGTATGCATTAAATGACAAGCCGGCGATTGAAGTATTTAAACATTACCTTGCCGATGGTAAAGACCTTCCTTTCAGTCAACTGATGAGTTTTCCGCTTTATCGCGAACTTGGCAGGAAGAAAGGGATATCAACACCACTTCGTATTAATGACGATGGCAGTATCGAGTTTGATAGCCCTTGGCAGATCGGTGAAGAAGCTCAGTTCTGCTATAACCACCCATCACTGACTGCCGAAAAGGTGCGTCATGGCGCTGAGATGCTTGCCATGCATCAACCTGAGTCTGTGATCATCTATAACTGCGTTTCTCGATTGGAGTTCATTGACAGTAAGTTAGAGCTCAAGCCATTTGAAGGGATAGTAAATGCATGTGGTGCTTACTGCATGGGAGAGCTTTATCGAACTGAAGAGCGACAAGATATCCTTCACCACAGTCTGACTTATATCGCGATGAGAGAGTCTGACGAGATTAATGAGTTTCACGCTGACGAATTTAAGTGTGGCTCTACGGTTTCACCACTGCTTAACTTAGTGCGTAACGCAGTGGCTGATCTTGATAGCATGAACACACAAATGGAGAAGAAACTCCATCAACAGGCTCGTCGTTTAACGGAGAGTTATCGCATTGATTCCCTTACAGGGCTACCTAACCGTATAGTACTAAAAGAACGACTCAATACGATTCTCTTTACTGAACATTTGTTGACTTTGAAATTGACTAATTTCCATCAAGTGAATGACAAGTATGGGTATCAAGTTGGTGATCAATTACTCTTAGATCTCTCCAACCACCTCGTAGAGCGTTTGCAGCTTCGAGTCGTTAAGAGGTCTAAGATCAAAGTTGAACTCTTTAGTATTGGGGTTGGAGAATGGGCGATTATCTTCAATACCAGTGCCATAGGAGCGAGGATAAAGGAGCGCTTTGTAGAATTTGCAGATGAAGTTGAACGTGTTAACTTCGAACCTTATGGCTTAACCGATATTGACTACCTATCGGTCTCGTTATGTGGCGGGTTTGCCAGTCGCTGTGACTTTTTGACTGATAATAGTGATGAAATCCTTCTAAAAGCGATTGAAGCACGACGTTATGGTGTTCGTAACAACACCCACATAACTAATGCCAAAGATATTCAGGTGAGTGAAGAAGAGCGTAAAGAACGGATTGGTTGGTTGAGCTGTGTTAGCCGAGCAATCTTAGATCAGAATATTATTACCTACTCGCAACCAATTGTTGAGGCGAGAACACATGAACTGATTGGTCAAGAATGTTTGGTGAGAATAATGGAAGCTGATGGAACGATTGTGCCACCAGGTAAGTTCTTGCCTATGATTGCCGACACCCATCTTTATACACGTCTTAGTCGCCACATGATTAAGAACACCATCGGCTATATGGCAGATAAGCAGAGTCCGTTCTCCATCAACCTTTCTCCGCAAGATCTCCTAAGTGATAAGACACTGGAGGTACTTGAGACTGCGATTAGTGGAATGAACGATCCCACTCGACTTGGGCTCGAGGTGCTAGAATCTGAGCAGATCAAAGATTATGGCCGTATGATTGAGGTGTGTGACCACTTCCGCTCTCTAGGAGCAAGAATCATCGTGGACGATTTTGGCTCTGGTTACTCCAACATTGATGAGATCATCAAGCTGGAGCCGCAGATAATTAAGCTCGACGGCAGTTTGATTCGTAACATAGACAAAGACCAGAAGCAGAGAAACATTGCTTCTCAGCTGGTGCGATTGTGCCAAGTGTTTAATGCCAAAACGGTCGCTGAGTTTGTTCACAATCAACAGGTTTGTGAGATAGCCGAACAGATGGGCGTCGATTACCTGCAAGGTTATTACTTTGGAGAGCCTAAACGGCTGTTCTAATGAGTGGCAAATGTCTGATGTTTCACGTGAAACACTGTTTTGTCCAATGTATTAAAGCGAGATGTGAAAAGGGTGAGCTAGTGGCTCACCCTTTTTATTTTGGTGCTTAAGCACTCCGCATTACTCTATCTGAGAGCGTGTCCACTTTTGTCTGCTTGGAATACTTTGAGATAGTGCTGATAGTAATCCTCTATCTGCTTTGCTGGTTGAGCTTCACCTAATGCCTTAAGTAGCTCAATACCAACCTCACAGGTACATAAGTGTCCATTGTCTTGATTGCGGCGCAACGTATATGAAGATTCACTGGTTACATCGAGGTGCACTTGAGGAATCGTCTGTAGCCAAGGGCTTTTGTTGAGCATTTTTTTTGCTTCTTGCCACGTGCCATCCAAGATGATGAATAACGGCATTCGTTCACTCGCTGTATCCGAAACCGCTTGCTGGCATTCAATGCTTTCATCACTTGGAAACAACAGCAAAGGCTGATGAGTTTCATCATTAAGTAAAGCCAGTAGTTCGGCTGGAGGCGTCTTGCGCTGCCAAACAAAAGACTGACACTGCTTGAGTGACTGTTGCAGTAGCTTTCCGGTATTGGTGTCTCGTGTTAGTTCATTCTCATGAGTGAGTAACACTAACTGGGTTTGGCTTTCAGTATTCGGTATTCGATGACAAATACATTGATGAGTGAAACCACACCCACTGCAAGCTTGCTGATCGCTCATGGTTATAGCTTAACTCCGCTTTGTACTGGTGAGATGTCGTTAGCAAACAAAACCACATCGCTGATATCAGCATCATCGGCTACCGGTGCCACACTTGGGTTGAGTGGGTAGCTGACACCCGTATATGAGAGTGCGTGTTTGGCCGCTATTGCACCCCCGCCGCTGACATTGAAGATCAGATCGTGCCAACCGTGATTTTTAGACTTACCCACACGTATATCGCCTTTTACTAATGTGACTCGGCTATTGAAGCGCCACTTGTCTTGATGGTTCTCGAAAATCAGCAGTGTACAACCACCTGAGCCACACCAATCGAGCTGGGCGAACAGCTCTTCTTTACCGTCACCGTTGAGGTCGTAGGTGAGCCAGCGGTATTTAGTATCATCAGGCGAGCTGTTGTTGATCTTAAAATATTCGCGGATCGCTTGGTCTACTTTTGGATCAAATTGATCACTGGAGTTCACTTGCTTCGCCTTTAGATCAACCGCGTTGGTTTGTGCTTGTACAGGCTTTGCTTCGAATAGTACTAGACCACCGTTGGCAATCGGGTAAACGATATTGCCGACCTTTTCTTTCTTTGCGACCAACTTACCGTTATCGAGAGTGAAGATACGCTCGGATATCAGATATTGCTGTTGGTGGCGAGTCATGACGACCTGAACTTGGTTTTGGTTGAGTTGCTGCCAGAAGCCTTGCTCAACAATAGAAGGATCACCGTTGCTGTAAGAGTAGGTTGTTACTGCGCTATGGTCATCGTTGAGCTCAAGGTTAATAGAGAACCCTGAGTTCTGCGTTGAGCTAGCGAAATAGGTACCACTCCAGTCCAGTGTAGGATCTTGGTTTGAAACCGTAGCACAGCCCGTGTAGTTGCTTTCATTGAGGTTGAGTTTTGCTTCCCAGCCATAGATAGAGTCACTCATGCCGTCGCTGCAGCTCTCTTTCTTCAGATTGAGCTCGCCTTGTGTTGCTTTACCTTCTAGTTGGTAATCACGACTGCTTGGCGTGGTGCGGCTTGATTCGATGTTGAGAGCCTGAGGTGCTTCGCCTATTTTGGTATAAGTCATCTGGTCTTTATCAAAGGTGGCGGACCAGAATGGTTCATTGCCGAAGACTCGTGTGGAGCGCAGTGGTTGGTCGCAGCGTTCAGGGTTTTCTGCCGTTAAGATATTGACTTGATCAACCACGAAGCGTGCTGTGAAATCAGCGTTGTAGCCGGTTTGGCTAGGTACGGTAAGGTGGCCAATCAGTTCACCATACAGAGCTTGATAAGGTCTGGCAGCTAACCCTTGTGCCTCTAGCGCTAGCTCAGGGGACATATCTAACCAGTATTGTTGTTGGCTACCACAAGGGGTAAACGTGCGGCTTGCATGGCCTACCACAACTTGACCGCGCATGATGAAGGTTTGTGGTTGAACGCTCAGAGGTTCATCCAAGGTTGCTGGTGGAACTTCAGGTTGTTGCGGTGTTTCTGGAGCGGTTACACAGCCTTGTAGCGCGAATGCGGCTAGCCATGTCACTGGGTTTTTCATTACCTTCATGTTATATCTTCCTCGGAGCAACCGTTAATTGGATTTATTATGGCATATTGGTTATTTAAAACAGAACCCGACACTTTTTCTATTCAGACACTAAGAGTACAAAAAACCTCTTGTTGGGAGGGAGTTCGTAACTATCAAGCTCGAAACATGATGCGTGATGAGGTCAAGCTTGGCGACCTAGTGATGATATACCACTCATCATGTAAAAAAGTGGGCGTAGCGGGGATCGCAAAAGTAACCAGAGAAGCCTACCCAGACCATTTTCAATTCGATCCCGAGAGTGATTACTACGACCCTAAATCTTCACCCGATAACCCGCGCTGGATAATGGTTGATGTCGAGTTTGTTCGAGTTACTGAACGCTTGATCCCATTAGCGACCCTTAAAGCCATGCCTGAATTATCTGAAATGCCTTTGGTGAAGCGCGGCAATCGTTTATCGATCATGCCTGTGACGGAACAAGAGTGGCAGGCGATCTTAAGCAAAGAAGTGCTCGGTTCTCGTTAGAGGAAGCTTTTAGCGTAAGGTTCAAAAAAGGCAGCCATTGGCCTGTCTCTTATACACAAATCCCTAAGCCACGCTTGGGGATTTTTTTTGAAC
>NZ_JAEFCE010000007.1:0-113571 GCF_016406055.1 Vibrio sp. IB15 | reverse complement strand
CGATTATCTCTCAGAAGAAGGATCGGTCAACCGATCCTTATCTGATCTACATTGCGCAGTTAAGCGGGCTTTTTCAATTTTATGACGAGGCTGTTATCAGCGCCTGTTACTGCATCATTAAGAAAGCAAACAGACCACAACCTAGGATTAGGCGGTAGATAACAAACGGTGTCATGCCCATACGTGAGATAAGCTTCAAGAAGAAGTGAATACAGATGTAAGCACTGATGAAAGACACCGCAATACCGGTTAGCAGTGTACCCACATGAATTGGGTCGCCACTGGTCACAAGCTTAAGTCCTAAGTAACCACCAGCTAAAGTGATGATTGGGATAGACATTAGGAAAGAGAATCGAGCTGCCGCTTCACGAGTAAAGCCAAGGTAAAGTGCTGCCGTAATCGTAGCACCTGAGCGAGAGGTACCAGGAATGATTGCCATTGCCTGAGCAAGACCAATAAACAACGCTTTTTTCCAGCCCGCTTGGTACTCATCATCACGTAGGCTTGAGTTCTTATCCACCCACCACAACAACAAACCAAAGACGATGGTCGTTGTCGCAATTACCCATGCACTGCGAAGGTAAAGTTCAACAATGTCCTTCATCAGCAGGCCAAAGATACATGCCGGAATCGTCGCAAGGATGATCATCCATGCCAATTTAGCTTCTTTGCTGCGGTCGCCCTTAAACACTGAGCCGAAGAATGCGCTCAACAACGAAATCACTTCTTTACGGAAATAGATCACGACTGCGGCCAAAGTACCCACGTGAACCGCAACATCAAAAGCCAAACCCTGATCTTCCCAGCCTAAAACCGCTGATGGAAGGATCAAGTGTGCCGAACTGGAAATAGGTAAAAACTCAGTAAAGCCTTGCACCAACGCCAATATAAACGATTCAAAATAACTCATTACTTACCTTTAAAATTATAGTTTTATATCTACGACAGAGAGCGAGTCTAGTTGCTGCATCTTCTGCCATATTTCACTGACGGTTCTTCCGTCTTGCGGGATCACTCTCGCAGGACAAAGATCATAAAGTGGTTGTGTTACAAAAGGATATTTATAGATATCACTGCGTGGTAACTCTGGAGCAGACTCAGATATCTCATCACCAAACAGCACAATATCAAGATCCAAATTTCGATCCTGAAGCTTGTGTGCATCTTGCGCACGCCCCCATTTGTACTCAATTTTACGAAGTTCTTGTGAAAATTCAGTCAATGAAAGTGGCGTGTCGAGCTCTATCACAAAGTTATAAAATGGATGGCTATCAAAACCGACAGGCTCACAGTGATAGATTTTAGAGCATTTAAGGTTAGTCCCTAACGATTGAAGCTCTTTCCATGCCACCCTTGCATGCTTGTCGCGGTCTATGTTCGTGCCAACACCAACATAGGCGATGGTCATGCTTGACCTCGTTCGATGATCACACCCACCGCTTTTGCTTGAGGAACTGCACCAGGCTTCGCTAGGTGAATTTTAACCCAAGGAACGGAGAACTGAGTCATAATGAGCTCTGCGACTTCCTCAGCAACACGTTCTACGAGTAGAAAACGGCCATTCGCAATGTGATCGAGTACTGCAGTGCTCACTTTCGAATAATCCAAAGCATCAACCACATCATCACTCTTGCCTGCTGGGCGGTTGTCATGAGCCATTTCAATATCAAGAACCAGTTTCTGTTTGATCTCTTGTTCCCAATCGTAAACACCGATCGTTGTAATTACTTCTAGCTGCTCAATGAAAACTTTATCCAGTGCCATGACTTGTCCTTTTAGAGGTCGGATACCCAAATTTGGGAAAAAAACGTATTATTTGCGTAATTCGAGATATGATATCAATTACTCTTGGATTGAGCATTATTTTCCCATCGTTAAGCGTATAACCGTTAAAGGACAGACATGACCCCATTGGCACTTATCATGATCATTGCTGCCTATTTGCTAGGTTCAATCTCTAGTGCGGTCTTGATATGCCGAGTCTTAAGGCTTCCAGATCCTAGAACGGTGGGCTCAAACAACCCAGGCGCAACCAATGTGTTACGTGTCGGTGGCAAAGGTGCCGCAGCAGCAGTATTACTCTGTGATATGTTAAAAGGCACCATTCCAGTCTGGCTTGGTTACTTTCTCGGTATCGACTCAATTATTTTAGGTATCGTTGCGATTGCAGCTTGTCTTGGTCATATGTATCCGATCTTCTTCCACTTTAAGGGTGGTAAAGGCGTCGCAACGGCACTGGGTGCCATCGCCCCAATTGGATTCGACCTAACCGGTATGATCATGGCAACTTGGCTCGTGGTCGCGCTTTTATTTCGTTACTCCTCTTTGGCAGCATTGGTGACAGTGCTACTTGCCCCTTTCTACGCTTGGTTAGTCAAACCGCAATACACCCTGCCCGTGGCTATGCTGTGTTGCTTGATCGTGCTGCGTCACCATCAAAACATCCGCCGCCTACTGGACGGTAGCGAGCCAAAACTCGGACAAAAAAAATCGGCTTAACCTTATATTCAAGATTAAACCGATCATTTCAAACGATAGAAAGTCTACAGCAGGTGCTTACCTAAAAACTCTTTCAGCATAGTGTTTACAAATTCTGGCTGCTCTAGCGAACTAATGTGTCCTGCGCCAGGAATTACCACTAATTCACTTCCCGAAATGCAATCATGCATTAGGTAAGATTCAAGTACCGGGCGTGGTTTATCTTCTTGGCCGACAGCTACCAACACAGGTAGAGCAAAGTTCTCTATAGTTTCAATCATGTCACGACGTCCAAACACCATACGACCAATTCGAGCTACTTGCTCTGCTTGCTCGCCCTGTAGTGCCGATAACTGCTGAGTAAAACCTTCTACCAAAGCTGGCGTGTTAGTTTGTGCGTCATTAGCAAAGAACAACGGCACAACCGCTTCTACGATCGGTTGAGGAACCATCTTAGTTTGAGAGATGGTGTCTAGCATGCTGAAGTATTTCGCGTGTGCAACTTCTGGCTCTAGACCGACAAAAGTGTCCATCAGTACCAAAGATTTGATACGTGCCGGTGCCAGCTCTGCAAGCTCAGTACCCCACATACCACCAACCGATAAGCCCACCACAGAAAATTCTTCAATGTTTAAATGGTCAAGCAGTGCCAGAACATGTTGAGCGTAGTCTTTTAGGTTGCCCATTGCGTTCGGTGCTGCTTGAGACTCACCGTGAGACCAAAGCTCAGGCACAATACAACGGTACTGAGATTTTAACGCTTCAACCTGTGGCTTCCACATCGCACTATCCCAAAGGTAGCTGTGTCCTAGTACAACAACCGGGCCTTCGCCTTCGTCTAGGTACGCCATCGATTGATTATCTACAGTGAACTTATTCATCTTCTTCCCTAATCTCTATCGGCAATTATTTATCGACATATAGTCGGTAAGCTAAGATATAAAAACGGCCGCACAAGGCGACCGTTTATCGAAACATTTTGATGTATTACGCAATTGGCTCTAATTGGTCGATCGGCCAACGCGGTGTGGCTTGAACTGAAAGATCAGCAGTCTCACCGTTTTTCAGGCGCTGCATACCGGCATAAGCGATCATCGCACCGTTATCAGTACAGAACTCAGTACGCGGGTAGTAAACCTCGCCACCAATTTTCTTAGCAAGTGCTTCAAGCTCAACACGTAGTTGTTTGTTTGCACTTACACCACCAGCAATCACTATACGTTTCATGCCCGTCTGTTCCAAGGCACGCTTACACTTGATTACCAAGGTGCCACAAACCGCCTCTTGGAATGCATATGCGATATCGGCACGAGTTTGCTCACTATCGTCATTGTCACGAATCGTGTTCGCTGCAAAGGTTTTTAGGCCAGAGAAGCTCATATCCAAGCCCGGACGATCCGTCATTGGACGTGGGAACTTAAAACGGCCCGGCGTGCCTTTCTCTGCTAGTCGAGATAGTAATGGGCCACCAGGGTAATCTAAGCCCATTAACTTAGCCGTTTTATCGAAGGCTTCACCTGCCGCATCATCAATCGATTCACCAAGGATCTTGTATTCACCAATGCCTTTCACTTCGACCATCATGGTGTGACCACCAGAAACAAGCAGAGCGACAAATGGGAACGGCGGTGGGTTATCTTCTAGCATTGGCGCAAGAAGGTGACCTTCCATGTGATGAACTGGCACAGCTGGTACGCCCCAAGCGTAAGCAATGCTGCGACCAATGGTTGCACCAACAAGCAGCGCACCAACAAGGCCAGGGCCAGCCGTGTAAGCAACACCATCGATGTCTTTAGAGGTTAGGTTTGCCTCTTTAAGAGCCGCTTTGATTAGCGGAATTGTTTTCTTCACGTGATCACGTGATGCCAGCTCAGGTACTACACCACCGTAATCGGCGTGCAGCTTTACTTGGCTGTATAATTGATGAGAAAGCAGGCCCTGCTCATCATCATAAATTGCGATTCCTGTTTCATCACAAGAGGTTTCAATACCAATAATGCGCATAATTTTCTCGGCACGCTTTCGTCTAAAATGGGAAATTAGCGCAATATTACCCTGCCTAAGCTCTTCAAACAAATATTGTACAGACTATAATCGACAAAGTGCTTTACAAAGTCACTCTGATCGGATTAAAATTCCGCACCATTTTTGATCAAGCTGGTTAGAGACCACACTTAATCGAAAGTTGTCTACGGATAATTTTTCTGATTTGGTCATCAGTAGCCAGCGATAATGAATAACCCCTGAGGTGAAAGGCATATGCCAATAGTTAAAGTACGTGAAAACGAACCGTTCGACGTTGCACTACGTCGTTTCAAGCGCTCTTGTGAAAAAGCAGGTATCCTTTCTGAAGTTCGCCGTCGCGAGCACTACGAAAAGCCAACTACAGTTCGCAAACGCGCTAAAGCAGCAGCTCAAAAGCGTCACGCTAAGAAGCTAGCTCGCGAAAACGCACGTCGCGTTCGCCTGTACTAATAACTTAATCCATAAGGACTGAGTTATGGCTCTTATTGAACAACTCAAAGAAGAGCAAAAATTAGCGATGAAAGCCAAGGACAAACCGCGCCTTGGCACTATCCGTTTAGCTCTTGCTGCTGTAAAGCAACGTGAAGTCGACGAACAGATTACTCTGAGCGATGACGACATTCTTGCTGTACTAGTAAAAATGGTTAAACAACGTCGCGATTCTGTTGCTCAATATGAATCAGCTGGTCGTCAAGATCTTGCTGACGTGGAACAAGCAGAAATTGCTGTACTTGAAGGCTTTATGCCTCAACCGCTTACTGAAGAAGAAGTAATCGCACTACTTGATAGCGCAATTGCAGAAGCTCAACCTGCGGGCATGCAAGACATGGGTAAAGTAATGGCTATCTTGAAACCACAAATTCAAGGGCGTGCAGATATGGGTAAAGTTAGTGGTTTAGTTCGTTCTAAACTCGCTTAATCCCAAATCAAATTGCAACAAGCCGTGCAATCCTTCGGAACGCACGGCTTGTTTGTATCTGTAACCCATTCAAACTATTATTATCCACACTCTCTGTTAGTGCATTTTTCTAAGGTTTTATGGCAGGACACATCCCGCGTAGTTTCATCGATGATCTCCTAGCGCGTCTCGACATTGTCGACATCATAGACGCACGCGTGAAACTTAAGAAAAAAGGCAAAAACTACGGCGCTTGTTGTCCGTTTCATAACGAAAAAACCCCCTCTTTTAGCGTAAGCCAAGAGAAACAGTTTTATCACTGTTTTGGTTGCGGCGTACACGGCAACGCCATCGACTTCATTATGGAGTTCGAACGCCTTGAATTTGTTGAAGCTATTGAAGAGCTGGCCTCTTTCTTAGGGCTCGATGTTCCAAGAGAACAACGTAGCGGTGAGATCTCTACCGCACCAAGAGCCAACACTGAACAAAAACGTAACCTCTATGATTTGATGGGCGGCATTAGCCAGTTCTATCGCTCACAGCTAAAAATAGCAGCCAATAAGCCCGCGATTGAGTACCTAAAAAATCGTGGTTTATCGGGCGAGATTGTTCAGAAGTTTGGCATTGGTTATGTGGCCGATGAGTGGGACTTAGTTCGTAAGAACTTTGGTCAACAAAAAGAAGCTCAAGACATGCTGGTAACAGGCGGCATGTTGATAGAAAACGATAAGGGTAATCGATACGACCGATTCCGTGGTCGTGTTATGTTCCCGATTCGCGATCGTCGTGGTCGTGTGATTGGTTTTGGTGGACGTGTCTTAGAAGATGGCACACCAAAATACCTAAACTCACCAGAGACACCTATCTTCCATAAAGGCAAAGAGCTATATGGCCTTTATGAAGTATTACAGGCATACCGTGAACCGCCTCAAGTCCTTGTGGTTGAAGGTTACATGGATGTCGTGGCGCTTGCGCAATATGGTGTAGATTACTCGGTGGCTTCACTAGGCACTTCAACAACCGGTGACCACATTCAAATGCTGTTTAGACAAACCGGCACTGTGGTTTGTTGTTACGATGGTGACCGAGCTGGTAAAGAGGCCGCATGGCGCGCTCTAGAAAATGCACTTGAGTACCTGAAAACAGGTAACACACTCAAGTTTCTGTTCTTGCCCGATGGTGAAGACCCAGATAGCTATATTAGAGAACATGGTAAAGCCGCTTTTGAGCAGCTCGTCCAAAATGCAACGCCACTATCGACCTATTTGTTCGACAACCTGATAGAAATACACAAACTTAACTTGGGAACAACCGAAGGAAAATCGGCACTGCGTGCGCACGCAAGCGCCTTAATTAATAAAATTCCTGACAGTTATTTCCAAGAGTTGCTCGAAAAGTTATTGGATGAGCGAACTGGATTTGATAACCAACTGAGACGTGCTCGTGTTCATACACAAAACCCGACACCTCAACCGCATAAAGAGCTCAAGCGAACTCCAATGCGTGAAGTTATCGCTTTGCTTATCCAAAATCCGAGCTATGCTGATATGGTACCGGATTTATCAAGTGTCAAAGGCTTACCATTGCCTGGACTAAGTTTATTCGTCGAAGTACTTGATAAATGCCACGCGCATCCCCATATCAACACCGGCCAGTTATTAGAGCACTGGCGAGATAATAAACATGAGGCTCTTCTGTCTCGTCTCGCGAGCTGGGAAATCCCCCTCGACGAAGACAATCAAGAAGACATATTTTTAGACTCATTGGACAAAATACTTGCCCAGTGCGTTGAAAAACAAATTGAAAACCTGCAGGCCAAAGCAAGAAGTGTCGGTTTATCAGCCGAAGAAAAAAGGGAGCTACTAGCTTTAATGCTAGATCTAAAAGCGTAACCCTGTTTGATTAGTCAGCATTTAATAAATTTGTTAACATAATTGGTTTGCATTTGAGAATGCAACGTCCTTCACCAGACCTGAAGTTGGATATCATCTATGGATCAAAATCCGCAGTCACAGCTTAAATTACTTGTTATTAAAGGCAAGGAACAAGGCTATCTGACCTACGCCGAAGTAAACGACCACCTACCTGCAGAAATCGTGGATTCTGAACAGGTAGAAGACATCATTCAAATGATTAACGACATGGGCATCAAAGTAGTTGAAACTGCACCTGATGCTGATGATCTAGCGCTTAATGATGACGATGCCAATATAGATGAAGACGCAGCCGAAGCTGCAGCTGCTGCGCTTTCAAGCGTAGAAAGCGAGATTGGCCGTACTACTGACCCAGTTCGCATGTACATGCGTGAAATGGGTACAGTTGAACTACTGACTCGTGAAGGCGAAATCGACATTGCGAAACGCATTGAAGATGGTATCAACACCGTTCAGCTATCTGTTGCTGAATACCCAGGTACTATTCCATACATCTTGGAACAGTTTGACCGCGTACAAGCAGAAGAGATTCGCTTAACAGACCTAATTAATGGCTTTGTTGACCCAGATGACGATGGCACAGCTGCACCAACAGCGACTCACATCGGTTCAGAACTTGCTGAAACAGATCTGGATGACGAAGACGCAGAAGACGTTGATGACGATGAAGAAGAGGAAGAAGAAGATACAGGTATCGATCCTGAGCTTGCTCTTGAGAAATTCACAGCGCTTCGTACTAGCTACCAAAACCGTCAGCTAGCGATCAACGAGTACGGCCATGAAAGCCCGAAAGCAATGCTTGCAACGACAATGATGCAAGACGTATTCAAAGAGTTCCGTCTAACACCAAAACAGTTTGATTACCTAGTAAACGAACTGCGTAACTCTATGGATCGTGTACGTACTCAAGAACGCCTAATCATGCGTCAAACAGTTGAGTACGGCAAAATGCCGAAGAAATCTTTCATTGCTCTATTTACTGGCAACGAATCTAGCGAAGCATGGTTAGATGAAGTACTTGCTTCTGACAAACCATACGCAGAAAAGATCAAACGTCACGAGAACGATATCCGTCGCTCAATCCAAAAACTGGATATGATCGAGAAAGAGACCTCTCTGACTGTTCAAAGCATTAAAGACATCAGCCGTCGTATGTCTATCGGTGAAGCAAAAGCTCGTCGTGCGAAGAAAGAGATGGTTGAAGCGAACTTACGTCTAGTAATCTCGATTGCTAAGAAGTACACAAACCGTGGTCTACAATTCTTGGATCTAATCCAAGAAGGTAACATCGGTCTGATGAAAGCGGTTGATAAGTTTGAATACCGTCGTGGTTACAAGTTCTCTACTTACGCTACATGGTGGATCCGTCAAGCAATCACTCGTTCGATTGCCGACCAAGCTCGTACTATCCGTATTCCGGTTCACATGATCGAAACGATCAACAAACTAAACCGTATCTCTCGTCAAATGCTACAAGAGATGGGTCGTGAACCACTTCCGGAAGAGCTGGCTGAGCGCATGCAAATGCCTGAAGACAAGATCCGTAAAGTACTGAAAATCGCTAAAGAGCCTATCTCAATGGAGACACCAATCGGTGACGACGAAGATTCGCATCTAGGTGATTTCATCGAGGATACAACGCTAGAACTACCTCTAGACTCTGCAACGGCAACCAGCCTACGCGGTGCAACTAAAGACGTTCTTGCAGGCCTAACACCTCGTGAAGCGAAAGTACTGCGTATGCGTTTCGGTATCGACATGAACACTGACCATACTCTTGAAGAAGTTGGTAAGCAGTTCGACGTAACTCGTGAGCGTATCCGTCAGATCGAAGCAAAAGCACTACGTAAACTTCGTCACCCAAGCCGTTCAGAAACTCTGCGCAGCTTCTTAGACGAGTAATCACACCTATTGATGTGATTAGATTTTAAGCATAATTAACAAAAGGTGAGCTTTGGCTCACCTTTTTTGTAGCTGTGTGATTTAAGTGGCTAAGATATAAGCGGAATTGCCCCTTATAGTGTCTAGACACCACTGAATGCTTCCCCTATAATCTATGCCCTACGGCCCCTTAGCTCAGTGGTTAGAGCGCACGACTCATAATCGTTCGGTCCCCAGTTCAAATCTGGGAGGGGCCACCAAATTAGAAAAGCCAGAACAGTTTATGCTGCTCTGGCTTTTTGCTTTTCTAAGCTCGCTATTTATTTACGCCCTACTCGTATCAATACATCCCTGAATGAGTGAACTCCACAGTACACAATGCTATTTGCCTCTCTGTGACTAAGCTTACTTTTCTTTTATAAAAAAATCGGCAATATGAGTGTACATAAATCGCTCAATAGTTCAGGGAAGAAACATGAAAGACGAAACACTCTCGATTCACTTCGGATACGAAACCGATCCAACCACTAAATCCGTTGCTACTCCTATCTACCAAACCGTTGCCTATGAATTTGACGATGCTCAGCATGGTGCTGATCTGTTCAACCTAGCCGTACCTGGCAATATCTACACCCGCATTATGAACCCAACCAACGATGTCTTGGAGAAACGTATAGCGGCGTTAGAAGGTGGTATTGCAGGTTTGGTAGTGAGTGCAGGCAGCGCGGCAATCAACTACGCGATTCAGACATTGGCACAAATCGGTGACAACATTGTCTCAACACCTCAGCTTTACGGTGGCACTTACACCTTGTTTGCTCACATGCTGCCAAACCAAGGGATTGAAGTTCGTTTTGCTAAAGACGATAAACCGGAGAGCCTAGCAGAGCTTATCGATGAAAAAACCAAAGCGGTTTACTGTGAGAGTATCGGTAACCCTGCGGGTAATATCATCGACCTAGAGCGTGTCGCCGAACTTGCCCACGCGCAAGGTGTCCCTGTGATTGTCGATAATACCGTCGCGACTCCAGTGCTGTGTAAGCCTATTGAGTTTGGTGCTGATATTGTAGTCCATTCACTAACAAAGTACGTGGGTGGTCACGGTACAACCTTGGGTGGTGTGATTGTCGATTCAGGTAAATTCCCTTGGGCAGAACACAAAGATCGCTTCCCGGTATTTAATCAACCAGAGCCCTCTTATCACGGTGTGGTTTATACCGAAGCCTTTGGTGAGGCTGCATTTATTGGTCGTGCTAGAACGGTTCCACTACGCAATACAGGCGCAGCCTTGTCGCCAATGAATGCCTTTATGTTGATGCTAGGCTTGGAGACGCTGTCGCTACGTATGGAGCGACATACAGAGAACGCATTGAAAGTGGCGGAGTATCTCAACCAACATGAGAAAGTCAGCTGGGTAAGTTACGCTGGCTTACCTAGTTCAGAGTTCTACCCGCTTGCTGAAAAGTACATGCGAGGTAAGCCATCGGCGATTTTATCTTTTGGCTTAAAGGATGGTTATGAAGCAGGTGTTCGCTTTTATGACGCGCTACAAATCTTTAAGCGCTTGGTAAACATTGGCGATGCAAAATCTCTGGCTTGTCACCCTGCTTCGACGACACACCGTCAACTAAGCGAAGCTGAACAGAAACAAGCTGGAGTATCACCAGAGATGATTCGCCTATCAGTCGGTATTGAACACATCGAAGATATCCTTGCAGACCTAGAGCAAGCTCTTAACGCTTAACGACTATAAGCTGAATGTAGATTTACTAAATAGCATGCACAAAAAGCCCATCATGATGATGGGCTTTCGTCTATTTAAGGGTTTAAGTTAACTTACTCTACCGTTACCGCTTTCGCTAGGTTACGAGGTTGGTCAACGTCAGTACCTTTGATTAGTGCTACGTGGTAAGACAGTAGCTGCATTGGAACTGTGTAGTAGATAGGTGCAGTGACTTCACTCACGTGAGGCATCTTGATGATCTTCATGTTCTCATCGCTTTCAAAGCCTGCATCTTGGTCTGCGAATACATAAAGTAGACCACCACGTGCACGTACTTCCTCAACGTTTGATTTCAGTTTCTCTAGTAGGTCGTTACTTGGTGCAATAACCACTACAGGCATATCGGCATCAATCAGAGCTAGAGGGCCGTGCTTAAGCTCACCCGCAGCGTATGCTTCAGCGTGAATGTAAGAGATCTCTTTCAGTTTTAGGGACGCTTCCATTGCGATTGGGTAGTATTCGCCACGACCTAAGAAAAGCGTGTGATGCTTGTCTGCGAAGTCTGTCGCTAGTGCTTCGATCTCTTTATCAAACGCCAGTGCTTTCTCAATGTCAGTCGGCAGTTGGTGAAGCGCTTGCACGATTTCTGCTTCTTTTTCTTCATTGATACGGCCTTGTAGACGACCAATTGAAGTCACCATCATCAGCATTGCTGCAAGTTGAGTTGTGAAAGCCTTAGTTGAAGCTACACCGATCTCGGTGCCCGCACGAGTCATGAATGCGAAGTCAGATTCACGAACCAGTGAAGATCCAGCAACGTTACAGATTGTCATCGCTGACATGTAGCCTTTCTCTTTCGCAAGGCGAAGTGCTGCTAGTGTATCTGCCGTCTCACCAGATTGAGACAAAGTAACAAGCAGGCTGTTTGGACGAACCACGAAGTCACGGTAACGGAACTCAGAAGCGATCTCTACGTCACAGCTTACGCCTGCTAGAGACTCAAACCAGTAGCGAGCAGCCATACCAGAGTTGTAAGACGTACCACATGCGATGATCTGGACGTGTTCAACCTTACTTAGGATCTCTTCGGCTTTAACACCAATCGCGTTAGTGATAACAGAAGTATCTGAGATGCGACCTTCCATTGTGTTGATCAGCGCCGTTGGCTGTTCGAAGATCTCTTTCTGCATAAAATGACGGTACTTACCTTTGTCACCTGCATCATGCTCTGCATTTGATTCAACGATTTCACGCTCAACACGCTCACCTGCAACATCAAATACGGTCACATCACGACGAGTCACTTCAGCAACATCACCCTCTTCTAGGTACATGAAGCGGCGAGTTACGCTTAGTAGTGCAAGTTGGTCTGATGCTAGGAAGTTTTCACCCACACCAAAACCGATAACGATAGGGCTACCAGAGCGAGCCACAACAATACGGCTAGGATCTTTACGATCAACCACAACGGTACCGTAGGCGCCGTCCAACTGCTTTGCTGTTTTCTGCAGTGCTTCAACCAAGGAAGCTGAAGTGCGAAGTTCCCACTCAACTAGATGAGCGATAACTTCAGTATCCGTTTGAGAAGAAAATACGTAGCCACGCTCTTGCAACATTACACGCAGTGCTTCATGGTTTTCGATAATGCCATTATGCACTACTGCAATGTCACCAGACATGTGTGGGTGCGCGTTTGCTTCAGACGGCTCGCCGTGTGTAGCCCAACGAGTGTGAGCGATACCTGTACCACCAATCACTTGTTGCTCTTCTACCGCGTCTGCTAGCTCTTGTACTTTACCTAGGCGACGTACGCGAGTTAGATTTGATTCGGTATCAACCACAGCGACACCCGCTGAGTCGTAGCCACGGTATTCTAGGCGGCGAAGGCCTTCTACTAAAATCTCGGCTACATCACGCTGTGCTACTGCACCAACAATTCCACACATAGTTTGACTCCATCAATTTCGTTTATTCCTATTGGCAGCAAGCAAAGGCCATGTCTTTATTAAGATCAATTATAGGAAGTTAAATGCATAATAGTTAAAATAAGTTGTTAAGCTGGATCCGTTAAGATCACTCGAACATCATGTGATTCAATACTTGCCTGAGATTCTTTGCTCAAGTCTGTATCTGTAATTAAGATGTCGATGTGATCCCATGCCAACTCTAGATTAGGGATCTTTCGTCCCACTTTTTCTGACTCAACCATCACGATCACTTCTCGTGACACTTCAGCCATCACTTTACTTAAGCCAACCAGTTCGTTGAACGTGGTTGTGCCTCTGTCGAGGTCGATACCATCAGCCCCAATAAATAGTTGGTCAAAATCGTAAGCACGCAACACTGACTCTGCGACTTTGCCTTGAAAAGAATCCGAATGGGTATCCCAAGTGCCGCCGGTCATGAGTAGCGTTGGTTCACTTTCCAGCTCATTGAGCGCGTTAGCCACGTGCAACGAGTTGGTCATGACAACCAAACCACGCTTACTGTTTAGTTGCTGAATTAGGGCACCTGTTGTGCTGCCGCTGTCGATCACGATTCGATTATGGTCGCGAATTAAATCTGCAGCTGCTTTCGCTAACGAAACCTTTCGAGTCGAAACTTTTTGACCCAATTCTTCGTTCACAACCTCTTTCGGTAGCGAAATCGCACCACCATAACGGCGTAAAAGCTGACCGTTTTTCTCTAAAGACGCTAAGTCCTTTCTAATAGTGACCTCTGAGGTTTCGAACTTAGCGGACAATTCATCAACACTAACCTCCCCTTTTTCGTTCACTAGGTTAGAAATTGCATGCCTTCTGAGCTGAGTGTTTCGTTTCGACATTTAAAAAAGACCAGTAAGTTTCGATATGAAACATATTATAGTTACAACGAAACTATTTAGTCCATTTATTTTGATCCAAAAAATTAATAAATAGCGAGAAAACCTTGTCCTAAGACAATTGTTAAGCAGTGATATTGAATTGATTAGGTGGTAGAATCCGCACCCGAAAAGAAAAAAAATTACAAAACTGACCGTTATTTTTTTGCAACTTTCACCTGATATATTGGTGTAAGTCACAGAAACCCGATGTTGAATCAAAATCTTTTGGTCATAAAATGACTAAAATTGATGAAAGACTTACAACTCTGAAGGGCATATTGGAAGTCCCGCGATTTTACTCAGCAGGCACAAAATGTTGATGTAGCGGACCAATCTTCAGAACTTAAATAAATTTCAAATTGTAACAATACTTACCGGAGAGTACCTTCCATGAAAAAGACCAAAATCGTATGTACGATTGGCCCTAAAACTGAATCTGTAGAGAAGCTAACTGAACTAGTAGATGCTGGCATGAACGTTATGCGTCTTAACTTCTCTCACGGTGATTTCGCAGAGCACGGCACTCGTATTGCGAACTTCCGCGAAGTAATGGACAAAGTAGGTAAGCAACTTGCTATCCTTCTTGATACTAAAGGCCCAGAGATCCGTACTATCAAACTAGAAGGCGGTAACGACGTAGATCTAGTAGCTGGTCAAGAATTCACTTTCACAACTGATACTTCAGTTGTAGGTAACAAAGAGACTGTAGCGGTAACTTACGCTGGTTTCGCAGCTGACCTAAACGCTGGTAACACAATCCTAGTAGATGACGGCCTAATCGAAATGGAAGTTATCTCTACTACTGAAACTGAAGTTAAGTGTAAAGTTCTTAACAACGGCGCACTAGGCGAAAACAAAGGTGTTAACCTTCCTGGTGTTTCTGTTCAACTTCCAGCTCTTTCTGAGAAAGACAAAGCTGACCTTAAGTTTGGTTGTGAGCAAGGCGTTGACTTCGTAGCTGCATCTTTCATCCGTAAAGCATCTGACGTTAAAGAGATCCGTGAGATCCTAGACGCAAACGGCGGCAACGATATCCACATCATCTCTAAGATTGAGAACCAAGAAGGTGTAGATAACTTCGACGAAATCCTTGAGCTTTCTGACGGTATCATGGTTGCTCGTGGTGACCTAGGTGTTGAAATCCCAGCTGAAGAAGTAATCTTCGCTCAGAAAATGATGATCGAGAAGTGTAACCGTGCACGTAAGATGGTTATCACAGCAACTCAAATGCTTGATTCTATGATCAACAACCCACGTCCAACTCGTGCAGAAGCGGGTGACGTTGCGAACGCAATCATGGATGGTACTGACGCAGTAATGCTTTCTGGCGAAACGGCTAAAGGTAAGTACCCTGTTGAAGCTGTTACTATCATGGCTCAAATCGCGAACCGTACTGATTCAGCTCTTAAAGCTGAGCTAGGTTCTCGTCTAGACAGCCCACGTCTACGCATCACTGAAGCAGTATGTAAAGGCGCAGTAGACACAGCTGAGAAGCTAGCTGCTCCTCTAATCATCGTTGCTACTGAAGGCGGCAAGTCTGCACGTTCAGTACGTAAGTACTTCCCAACTGCAAACATCATTGCACTGACAACTAACCAAAAGACAGCTGCTCAGCTTGTTCTTACTAAAGGTGTTCGTCCAGTTCTTGTTGAGTCTATCGACAGCACTGATGCTTTCTACAAAATGGGTAAAGAATACGCACTTGAAGCTGAGTTCGGCAGCAAAGGCGACATCGTTGTAATGGTTTCTGGTGCTCTAGTAGCTTCAGGCACTACAAACACGGCATCTGTTCACGTTCTATAAGAATGAACCGATTCGCATAAAATATAAAAGAGGGCTTCGGCCCTCTTTTTTTATGAAACAAAATCTTGCCTAACTTTTCAGTACGCTGTATTATCAATCACAATAGAACTACGTACTGTTAACTTCCTATGGACTCTTTCTAAGAGACGGATTAGCAGACTAGAAATCAAATATACATGAGGTTTGTAATGTCTAGTCCTACTCTCACTGACAAAGTATCAAAGATGATTCGCCAAGATATTCTTAATGGTGAGTTAGCCCCAGGCCAAAAGCTCGTTGTTGCTGATCTAAAGAACAGATACAACGTTGGCGCATCTCCGATTCGTGAAGCCCTAGTACAGTTATCTTGGAGCAAATACGTGAAGCTCGAGCCGCAAAAAGGCTGCTGGGTATCGCCAGTGTCAAAGAAAGAGCTGAATGATCTTTATGAAAGCTTACGTGTCGTGTCTTCAGTTCTACTGAAAAAAGCCATTTCTGCGGGGGATGAAACTTGGGAACTGGATGTACTGACTTCTTACCATAAGCTTTCGCGAGTACAGCACGTATCTGAAGAGTTTGATTGTGTGGAATGGGAAGAACGTCACCAACAATTCCACGTTGCGCTACTTGAAGGTGCGGACTCAGAGAACATGTTTAGCTTCTTTGAAGATTTGATCAATCAAGTAAAACGTTACCGCTTCCTAGCGATGTCGGCGGAAAGTGCATCAGATGATCTGTTCAATATTGATGAGCACGAAATGATCATGAAACTCGTGCTGTCAAAAAACGTAGAACAAGCGACAGAGTTGCTTGATCAACACCTACTAGGTTCAATGAAGCGAATTGAAGAAGTTATCGAAGCGGCTTAATGCAGCGATAAATTTTGAACAAATAAAAACGGAGCCTAGCAGCTCCGTTTTTTGTTTTTCAGCATCAAGCTGGCTACCACCCAAAAAACTCTTTGTGATGAGTATTGAGCAGTAAAACCATAGGTAAGAAATACAAAGCACTCAGCTTAAAACCAAGAATGACCAATGTACCTATGGTTAATCTCACTAAAAAATCGACAAACATACCACGCCTCTTTCAACCAGACTGTATCATCCCCAAACTCTTGCTCCAGCTAACCTAATTCTACTGCTGCTTTTCAACTCATTGAAAAAGCTAACTAACCAGCTGAATTAAGTTAACGGTGTCATCCCTTTAATATCTGGTAAACACTCTATTTATCACACCGCTTAACACGATGTAATCTGAAGCAAGGTAGTTTACTCATTGTTCATTTTAGCTCAAATTTTCGCCAACATTAGACTTTAGTCTAACCGTGTAGAATTTGTGACATAGGTCGCTCAAAAATGAGATTCCTCATATGTACACAGAGGAAGCGACTTCATCACTTACTAAGTTGCAAGCTATATAAAGAGTACTCGATGGGAAAGTGGGAGGATATTTAGGAGTAAAAAGAGTCTGTAGCTAAGCAACATCCGCATAGCTAGGACAAATCGAGACGGTATTTCGTCCCGAGGATTTCGATTCGTAAAGGCCGACGTCTGCGCATTTGTATGAACGGGTACTGTTACTCGTCAAATCAGTGAAACCGACGCTGACGATAACTCAATCTCGATTCGCAGCCGGTCCAAGACACGCTTCGCTTCTGATAAAGAGGTGTGCGGCATCAACAGTGCAAACTCTTCCCCACCAACACGCGCCACAAAATCGGTACTACGGAGGCTGTCTTGTAGAAGCTTAGCTACTCTTGCAATCACACGATCGCCCTCATCATGACCAAGCTCGTCATTAATTCGCTTAAAGTTATCGATATCGACTAAAGCTAAACAAGTAGTCGCTTCATTTGGGTAACGCTCAACCAAACGAGAATAATAAGCTAACTGCTCTTCAAACTTTCGACGATTCCAAAGGTTACTCAAAGCGTCTCGCTCACTCAGAAAACGCAGACGAACTTCGAGCTCTTTCCTTACTGATATATCCACCAGCGAAGTAATGTAGTAGCTCACTTTCCCTGAACTGTTCTTGACCGCATGGACACGCATAATAGCGGTAAAAGGGATGCGCAGTTTGTTTTTACACAGCACTTCCCCTTCCCACACTTCTTCGTTGTCTAGGTGTCGCCAGATGGATTCACTGGTGATCTGCTGCTCTGTATTTTCCAACAGAAGTTGCAGCGCATTATGACCGATAACTTGTGCTTCGCTGTAACCGGTCATATTTTCAAACTCGTTGTTGATCATCATAGTACGATGCTGCTTATCAGTGATCATCACGGCAGACATGCCATTCAACGCTGCGCGAGCTAACTTACTCTCTAAGCTACGACGTCGATAATGCGTCACCAGATAAGCAAATGGGAACGCGAACAGCAACACAGTGAAAAGCACGATGATCTCTTCATGGGCAAGATCATTTAGATCACGTTCAGCTCTAGCGAGCAGTTGTTTTTGATTCAATTGAATCACAAGGTGCATCTTTTGATTATTAGCTAGCTGAACCGTGTTAAACGCGAACAGGTTACCATCTTCAAACACAGTGCCCATTTGTTGTCGAGAGAGGGCTTCCCATGTTTGAGGTGCGATGTTTTTTAGGTTGAAGCCTTTCCTTTCAGGAACAGAATCGCCAAACAATTTACTGTTGTTTGGACTCGCAATGTAATAACCCTCACCATTGACGACTTCAGCTCTAAAATCATAATCAGGTGCGAAATTAAGACGTGAAGACAACCCCCAGACATCCAGATTGATCACCAGATAACCGACTCGCTTCTCCGGAGTTTCAACAGGCGTGAAGACTCTAAACACCGGTTTATAAGGATATGCCAACTCACCATGTTCGGTTTCAAGCTCAATTCCCCAACCACCAATATCTTCATGCTCTAAGCTCTTAGCAAAATGATAGTAGCTAGAGTCAGACCTATCTTGTAATTGCTGAGGTATTGTCACAGCGCCCGTGGCAGAGGAATAATTCACTCGGACCAGCTCTTTACCCTCAACATCAATAAGATGAATTTGTGTATACCATTTTTGGTTCACTAACACAGACTGCCATACCTCTTCGAGGAGGCTTTTGGTTTGTTCAGAGGGGGAGGAAGCGAAATTAACAAGGCTTTGGCTATGACTCAGTAGTTTCATCACCGAAACCAACTGAGATTTTAAGAGCTTGTAATCTCGTTCTGCGTAAACCAACTGATGAAGGGCTTGTTTCGCAGAGTAATCAAAACTTTGTTGTTTTACTTCTTGGTAACGTTGTAAATAGTAAAGACCCACTGCAGCAGACAGTGTTATCGAAATAATCAGCAATGTAATTATCGATTTACTATTTCTCATTGATAACTCAAGTAAAAGAAGGCGTGAAGCGCAGGATTATAGCACTCTATAAAATTAACAAAATAAAAGCCGCTTAAAAAAGCGGCTATAAAACTATTTTTTAAGTGCTTGTTGTTTAAGCTTTCAGCGCACGTTCGCCACGGGCGATGCCCACAACGCCACTGCGTGCCACTTCAAGTACTTCAGTCACTTCAGACAACGCTTGAATGAAAGCATCCAGCTTTTCACTCGTACCCGCCATTTGCACTGTATATTGAGAAGCCGTCACATCAACGATCTGACCACGGAAGATATCCGCTGTGCGTTTCACTTCTGCACGAGCAAAACCGCTCGCACGTACTTTAACCATCAAGAGCTCACGCTCGATGTGTTCAAGCTCAGACACCTCTTGCACTTTTAGTACATCGATTAGCTTGTGCAGTTGCTTTTGAATCTGTTCAAGCTGCATTTCGCTCGAGTTGGTCGTCACGTTCAAACGAGAAAGCGTTGGATCATCGGTTGGCGATACGTTCAACGACTCAATGTTGTAGCCACGTTGAGAAAACAAACCAACCACACGAGAAAGCGCACCCGGTTGGTTTTCCATTAGTAGTGAAATAATGTGTCTCATATTATGTTCTCTCCGTTTTGCTTAGCCACATGTTATCCATACCCTCGCCCTTAATCTGCATTGGGTATACGTGCTCGGTATCATCCACACTGATATCGACAAATACCAAACGGTCTTTCATCGCCAGTGCTTTTTCCAAACCTGATTCCAGTTCATCTGGAGATGAAATGCGCATACCTACGTGGCCATAAGCCTCTGCGATGGCAGCAAAATCAGGAACAGAGTCCATATATGAGTTAGAGTGGCGACCTTGATAAACAATGTCTTGCCACTGTTTTACCATTCCTAAGAAACGGTTGTTTAGGTTAATAATCTTAACTGGGATATTGTATTGCAGCGCCGTAGACAACTCTTGGATATTCATCTGAATACTGCCATCACCGGTTACCACTACTACTTCTTCATCTGGCTTAGCAAACTTAACACCCATGCCAGCAGGCAGACCAAAGCCCATAGTGCCTAGGCCACCAGAGTTAATCCAACGGCGCGGTTTATTAAATGGGTAGTATAACGCTGCGAACATTTGATGTTGACCAACGTCAGAAGCAACGTAAGCATCGCCATTGGTTACTTTGTGCAGAGCTTCAATAACTTGCTGCGGCTTAATGCACTCAGAAGACTTTTCATACGCTAAGCAGTTACGATCTTGCCACTGCTTGATTTCACTCCACCAGCTTTCCAGAGCTTCAGCATCATTGGTGCCGCCTTGCTCAACCAGTAGATTAACCATGCTCTCTAGTACTTTTTCCGCAGAACCTACGATTGGTAGATCCACTTTCACGTTCTTAGAGATCGACGACGGGTCGATATCAATATGCATGATCTTCGCGTTTGGGCAGTACTTATCAAGGTTGTTGGTTGTACGATCATCAAAACGTACACCGACACCAAAAATAAGATCGGCGTTGTGCATCGCCATATTGGCTTCGTACAAACCGTGCATGCCAAGCATGCCTAGAGAGTTCTTGTGCGTGCCCGGGAAGGCACCAAGCCCCATTAAAGTGCTTACTACAGGTAAATTCAATGCTTCAGCCAATTTGATCAGCTGTTGATCGGCCTCAGAGATAACCGCACCGCCACCGACATAAAGTACTGGCTTTTTCGCTTCAAGAAGTGCCTTTAGTGCCTTCTTAATCTGACCTTTATGACCCGTAACCGTTGGGTTGTACGAACGCATCTTGATCGTTTCTGGGTATTGATAAGGAAGCTTAATTTGCGGATTTAATACATCTTTTGGCAAGTCGATAACCACAGGACCAGGACGTCCTGTCGTTGAAATATAGAATGCTTTTTTTAGCACTTCAGGGATATCTTCCGCTTTCTTAACTAAGAAGCTGTGTTTAACGATCGGGCGAGATACACCGACGATATCACACTCTTGGAAGGCATCATTACCAATGAGATTGTTTGGTACGTTACCAGAGATAACGATCATTGGAATCGAATCCATGTACGCCGTTGCGATACCCGTTACGGTATTGGTTGCGCCAGGACCAGAACATACTAGTACTACACCGGGCTTGCCGGTAGAACGAGTGTAGCCATCTGCCATATGAGTAGCGGCTTGCTCGTGTCGTACTAATACGTGTTTGATTTCGTCAGTTTTCGCATGCAGCGCATCATAGATATCAAGTACAGAACCACCTGGGTAACCAAAGATTTGTTCTACACCCTCTTCAATAAGAGACTGCACCACCATCTCAGCGCCGGATAACATTGCTGTTTCAGGTTTTGTTGTCATATTGCTCTCCTCACCAGTTTCCAAGCACATTTGGTGAACGTGTTGGGCTGGTTTTTCATAGTCTAGGGCTTATTCGTAGCCTAATTCGAAATACTTCCACTTTTTCGGCTATGGCTGTCTGTCGTGATAACAACAAACAGTAATACGAAACAACTTTAACGCTTTATTATCATCCGGTCTAACACCTGTTAATCGACAATTATGCCAAAAAACCAACTATCAGCTTAAAGCATCAAACAAAACCTAAGCAGAGTTAAATAACCAGTTACAAACACTACAAAAAAAGACAAAAAAAGCACTTAATATTTATATAAATGGCTAATTATCGATAAATGAAGCGCTTTCCTGTGTGCGTCTTCGCACATTATTCCAAGCCTTAAGGCATAAAAAATCCCCCTAAAAATGCAATCACATTCGTAGGGGGATTTTTAAACAACTGAAAATTTATCTCAGCAGAAATCTACTTATCTTTCGACTTTTCAGTGTACATTTCTTCGATTTCGTCTTGATACTTGTCGTTGATAACCTTACGACGCAATTTCTGAGTTGGCGTCAGTTCGCCATCATCCATCGAAAATGCTTTTGGTAATAGCTTGAACTTCTTCACTTGTTCAAACTTAGCCAATTCTTGCTGCAAGTCATTCACACGCTTCTCAAGCATCTCAACGATCTGATGGTGCTTAATCAATTCAACGCGGTCGTGGTACTTGATATTCAATTCTTTAGCGTACTCTTCAAGAGAGTCGTAACACGGAACAATCAGTGCAGAAACGAATTTACGCGTATCAGCAATAACGGCAATCTGTTCGATGAAGTGGTCTTTACCGATCGCGCCCTCTACTACTTGCGGTGCAATGTACTTGCCACCTGAGGTTTTCATCAGCTCTTTGATACGGTCGGTAATAAACAGGTTACCATTTTCATCAAAATGACCCGCATCTCCGGTTTTCAAGAAACCATGCTCGTCGAACGTTTTCGCTGTCTCTTCTGGCATTTTGTAGTAACCACGCATTACCATTGGGCCGCGAACAAGAATCTCATTCTGCGCACCAATTTTTACTTCCGCGCCCGGCATCGCCATACCAATCGAGTCAGGGTTAAAGCAGCGGTCATCCCAGCACGAAACGGTTGCTGTGGTTTCAGTCATGCCGTAACCAAGTTTTACGTTAATGCCGATAGCGTGGAAAAAACGACCAATGGTTTCATCGAGCTTCGCACCGCCACATGGCATGAAGTTGATGTTACCGCCAAGCAGCGCTCGCAATTTGGATAACACAAGCTTATCAGCTAGTGCATGGCTCTTCTTCAGCATCAGTGATGGTGTGCGACCTTCTTGGTGACAAACCGACAGCTTCGCGCCCATGTTTACTGCCCAAGTAAATAGCACTTTCCGGATAAACGGCGCTTTCGAAACCTTCTCGTGAATCGCTGAGAAGATTTTCTCGTAGAAACGGGGAACCGCACACATCACGGTCGGCTTCACGTCGCTCAGCGCGTCACGCACCTGCATAGTATCTTGCAGGTAACAGTTGGTTGCGCCTTTGTAGAGCACGTAGAAAGTCCACGCACGCTCAAATACGTGAGATAGAGGTAAGAAACACAATGAGACATCGTCTTTCGTTAAGCTCAAGCGCTCATCGTGCCCTTCTAGTTGATAGCCAACATTGGTGTAATCAAGCATTACGCCCTTAGGTTGACCTGTAGTACCAGAGGTATAGATAAGAGTCAGTAAGTCGTCCATGCTTGCGTCAGCAAGACGAGTATCAAGTTCAGCTTGCTGAGCCTCAACACCGCGCGCCATGAAATCAGTCCAAGATACCGCAAAGCTATGGCCTTGAAGATCGATATCATCAGACATCGCGACAACCACTTCTAGCTGTTCGCACTCTTCAAATAGGCTCACGGCCGCGTCAAATTGGACTTGCTCACCAACGAATAAGATCTTCACATCCGCATTTTGGATGATGTAAGACGACTGCGCTGCTGTGTTGGTTGGATAAATCGGCACAGTCACAAGACGAGCTTGTAAAGATGCAAAATCTGCCACGGTCCATTGAGGCATATTGTTTGAATAGATACCGATCTTTTCTTGAACTCTCAGTCCCTGAGCCAATAGTGCTAATGAAAGCGTATCGATTTGTTGTCCAAACTGCTGCCAGCTAATACCTTGCCATACATTATCTACTTTGTGCTTCAAAGCTGTACGGTTGCCGCCTTGGGCAATTTGGTCACGAAGTCTTTTTACGATATGAAAATCTAAATTGGCCATCTCTTTACCTTTGGCTTACACCTGTAAGCTTTTTTGAGCGCACAAGTGTACCTCTGATCATGGAAAAGGCAACTGATGAAGCTCAAAGTTATAAGTAATAGTACGTATCACGCTAAGTTTTCTATCAACAAAAATAGCAGGTACAAAAAAGCCCCAAGCCAGACTCCCAGCTTAGGGCTTATAAATCATAGAGTTTAGTGCTTAGTTAAGCGCCACTACTTCGCCACAGATCATCATCAGCTGATCTCGTAACCAAATGTGTCCCTTATCTTTTTCACTTGATTCGTGCCAGCTTAGGTAGCCAGAGATTGCCGCATTATCGAATGGGAAATCTAGAATCTGTAAGTTCTCTTTGTTTGCTGCGTGCTCTACCATCCAGCGAGGTGCAATCGTCACTAACTCTGATTGACCAACAACGTAAAGTACGTTGCTTAGGCTCGTACCTTCGTAGAAAGGCATGCAATCTAGGTCACGGTATGCTTGCTCAGAGAAGCTGCGTTGGCCGTGAATGCGAGACAGTTTAGCGTGCTTCTCGTTCAATAGCTCTTCAGCTGTCACTTCACCGTTAATGCGTGGGTGAGAAGACGAAGCAACCACAACCAATTCGTCTTGGAAGATCTCAGTACTTGAGAAACCTTGCTCATCAAAGCGAGCGTAATCGATCACGAAGTCGATTTCTTGGTAGCGCATACGCTCAGAAAGTTGACGATCAAATTCAGCATCCATGTGCAGTTTAACGCTAGGTGCTTGCTCGTTGATAGTCGACATAATCTTAGGTGCAAAACGCATGTCACAAGGGCTGCAAATCGCAAGCTTGAACAAGCGAGAAGACGACTCTGGAGAGAACACAGAGCTTGGTAATTCGTTGCGTACTAGTTGAAGCGCTTGGCGGATAGGACCGAACAACTGACGTGCACGTTGAGTCGGTTGAATACCACGACCCTGGCGCATAAATAGTTCGTCGTTAAACATCACTTTCAAGCGAGCCACAGCGTTACTTACTGCCGGCTGAGACATACCTAAATTGTGAGCTGCACGTGTAATGTTTTGCTCTTGCATTACTGCATCAAATACAGTCAAAAGGTTTAAGTCTACTCCACGAAGTGTGCTTTCCATTCTGTAGCTAGCAATAGCACTCATTGCGTCTTTTTTATCTAACATTCAAGTTGCCTCTTGTCGGTACGACAGCATTAAATTTGTAATGGTATGGGAATAGATAACCACTAATTCTTATATTTATCAGACCGATGTTTTTCGGATTACCACTACTATTAACCAATACATCGTAGGCTACCAACAAGATTGATAAAGAATGACTTAATTTTATCTCAATAATTAATTAATAATTAAAAATCAATAACTTGAATAGTTATAAAAAAACATAAAATGCGCTATTTATGAGTTTCATTTCGACTTATTTAGCTGTTCTATCGTTTGGTTACATTTGTTACAATTTATTGAATTGATGAATTGATTGACCATTCAATCCAAAAACACCACTTATGGATTAGGTAAGCGATGCGTAGCTCGGAAAGTCCACCTTCTCCCAAAGCTGTTTTCTTAGGTCATCTTGATTGGCCCAATTCCCGGCTAAAACCCACTCAACAAGCGCACTAGCGACATCTGGATAAGAGACAACTTCAGCCTGTTTTTCGTTGAGCCAACTACGCAAGATCGCCGGATCAAGAAAGCTCATAGTTTGAGCTAATCCAAGCGCTTCAAGTGTGGCCACATTGCTCTGTTGTTCAAACTGTCCATCAAGTGGTTTAAGCAGTAGCTTCTTGCCCAGAGTAAGCGCTTCAGATGGCAGTTCAAACCCACCATTAGCCACCACACCAGAGCACTGATTTAGGTCGAATTGGAAACCCGCATGACTGAGTGGTTTAAAGGTAATGTTTTCGACTTGGCTATGCTCTATCACATTTGGGTGATAACAGACAAAACTGTGCGAAACAAACTTCATTAATAGCTCTGAAATCGCTTCCAGATCCTCAAACGGCAAATAGACCAAAGTGAAATCCTGTGGCGCTTGAGTCTGCTCGTTGTGAACTAAGGTGTGAACAATAGGCGGAAGTATAGGCTGCTCAAAATGATACCAGTGCAAACCGATAGAGTGCTCTGTCGGAGCAAAGTGTTGAATCACAGAATGTTCAATCCAGTTTCCCCCTTCTTTAGGAACATCATAACGAAACGCATTCTGGTGACTGATTCCGATACAAGGGACTCCCTGCCTTTTGGCTGCCCAAGCTGTCACAGGTTCAAAGTCATTGAGCACCAAGTCATAGGGTGTAAGGTCCATCTGTTTAACCTCATTAAGAAAGCGCCAGATATTATTCTTAATGAATGTCTTTCCATATTTGACCTGCCCTTGTTCACTATAAAAGGTTAAGCCGTTACGAACTTGGTAGTTGCCAAACTCTTCCATCGAAAAGTACTTGCTTGCTTCTCGGCCTGAAAAGAGAAAATCAACATCGATGTTTTGTTGACGAAACGCGACAGCCATTGCCCTTGCACGAGCAATATGACCATTTCCAGTGCCTTGTACGCCGTATAAAATTTTCATGAAACTTCCTTTCGATTCGCTGGTTTAGCGCTTGGTGATGTGGTCATTCGATAATTAAAGAATGAAGCTAATAGCAAGGCTGGTACAAGCTATGCCCAAAGCAGCACCAATGAGTACGTCCGTTAAAAAGTGCACGCCGAGTAATATTCGAGATCCAGCAATCGCTGCAGCCCAAGTCAAACTAAAGAGATGTAAGCTCGGATAGAAATGCCCGATTAATGTCGCCATAACAAAAGCAGCAGCGGCATGCCCAGATGGCAGGCTGTACTTATCTGATGGGACAATATGAGAGTGAAGCAAAGAGGAAAATTCGGCTGGTCGACGGCGCTTTAGAGTATTTTTAGCAAGCCAATAGATTGGCAGCTCAATCGCGAAGGCAGTTAAGCCCACCAACAGAAAATCACTGCCTGTTTTGCTATCGGCGAGCAATGCAATCAAAGCAATCAATATATAGAGGTGACCATCCCCCGTATGAGAGACCGCCTTACTCAACGTCGCATGTTGGCCACTAAAACGGTTCTTTAAACAGAAAACAGAAAATGCCACATCCCAGCGGACAATAGGTTCGATAGTACGCATACGTTCTCCTTAACAATCCTTATTCAGTTAAGGGTCAACTTATGCCCAACAAATGACAGTTAAGTGACGTTTTGAATGAACTAAAATGAAATTTTCCACGGTTGAGAAGCCGATGATTCAACCGTATCAGAGGCTCATTCACCTCATATAAAAATAAAGCGACCCTAGGCCGCTTTATTATTCATTTCTAATTTCTGACTTAAAACTCTATAGCGAAAGGGGCTCGTGCTTTTTCACTAAACCGAAGTCAGCCAAGATTGCGTAAGCCGCAGGGATCATAAACAGCACCAGCAGGGTTGAAGCAAAGATGCCAAATACGATCGAGATAACCAAAGGCTGAATAACCTGAGCCTGTAAACTGGTTTCGGTGAGCAAAGGCAATAAACCAGCTGCCGTCGTCATCGAGGTTAAGAACACGGCACGGAAACGCTCACGACTCGCTTTCACCACCGAGTCATGCACGCTATCTCCTTCATCAACGTGATGACGAATGTATTGAACGAGTAAGATAGAGTCGTTAACTACAATCCCTGCAAGCGACACAAAGCCCATCATACTTGGCATACTTAACGAGTGGCCAAGCACCCAGTGACCAACTACAACTCCGATAAAGGCTAATGGAATCGCGAGCATCACAACTACAGGCTCTAAATAGCTTCTGAATTGATAACTCAGAATCGCAAACACACCAAACAGACCGAGCAAGAAGCCTTTGCCCATCGAGGCGCCCGTCTTGGCAGCATCCTTCGCTTCCCCTTCGAAATCAAAACGTAAGCCTGGGTACTTCTGAATGAGTTTAGGCGCTTCATCTTTTTGGAACTGAGCCAAGATCGCTGAAGAGCTCGCTTTCTTATTATCAATATCACCAAAGATACTAATAGTCCTCAGTCCATCAATACGTTGAATACGTACATAATTACGCTGGAAATCGAGCGTCGCCAGCGTAGCTAACGGAATTTGGCTGCCGTCCGCGGTAATGATTGGGAAGTTAGCAAGCTGTTGAATGTCACCCGCTTGCTCTTTATCAAGACGCACCTCTATCGAGATATTCTCAACACCGATTTGAATCTCGTCCGCTGTCTGGCCAAAGAAGGCCGCGCGCAATTGAGAGGCAATCATCTGCCCGTTCACATTGTAGGTTTCAGCGCCTGGGCGCAGCTTAACCAAGATCTCTTCTTTACCCATGCGCATGTCATCAAGCACACCATGAACACCATCAAACTCATTCAGATAAGCTTGAATATCCAGAGAAGCAGCTTTCAATGCATTAAGGTCATCATGCTTGGCACGGATCTCAATCGCTCGTCCACCTGGCCCCATGGTTGGTTGCTTGAAAACCAACGAGATTGGGTCTGCGAGTTCACCAATATCCTCTCGCCACGCATCGATAAAATCATCGATCACCGTATTACGACTCTCAGCACCACGAAGGTCTAAGCGCACGGTAGCCAAGTGCGGGCCAGATTCGTTGGCATCGGCATTAGCGTTAAACTGGCTGGTGATATGTTCGACTAGCGTGTTGCCCTCTTCAACTTCTTCGCTCCACTGCTCATTCAAACGCTCAGCAGAAGCCACAATCTTATCGACCACTCTCTCAGTTTGAGACAGTGATGCCCCCGGAGGAAGAATGATACGAGCCTCAGCAATATCACCATCAAGCTCTGGGAATGGCTGGAATTTGACAACACCACCAGCAATCAAGGAGATCGATAGGAGCAGCAAGGTCAACACTCCGCCCATAAAGGCATAGCGGAAGGTCACCACTTTCTCGACCATATTCATCAAGGTGGTATTACGAAAGTTCTCAAATTTCTCTAGCAACACAGTTTTGAAGCGCAGCGCTGGCTTATCGTTTTTCTCTTTGTGTAACGAATGCGACAAGTGATTCGGCAGAATTAAGAAAGCTTCGATCAAGCTCAACGACAGCACCAAAATCAGCACCTGAGGAACGGCCTTGAGTACCGCGCCCATTTCCCCATCAAGAAATAACAAGCTACCGAAGATACACACTGTGGTTAAGAAGGAAGACAACACGCCGGGAAGCACTTTCTTAACACCGTTATACACCGCGTCATCGACATTTTGTCCCCGATCGAGGTGGGAGGCTATCGACTCGGCGATCACGATGGCGTCATCCATCATAATACCGATCGCCATCAACAAACCGACCAGTGACATAATGTTAATCGACAGTCCTAAATTGGCCATTAAGAACAATCCGCCAAGAAAGGCTACCGGCAGGCCTGCAGCAACCCAAAAGGAATAACGTAAGCTGAAGAATAGCCACATGGTTGCGAATACCAGCACAATACCTTGCCAGCCATTACGCACCATCATGGTCAGACGATCCCACAATACAGAAGAGAGATCATTGGTCATTTGCAGAGTCACGCCATCAGGTGCAATTGCACGCTGGTCCTCGACAAACTGAGTGACACGCTCTTTGATTCTCAGTGCGTCATCTTCTTTGTTCTTGCTGATCTTGAGCAGCGCAGAAGGTTTACCATCAAACAACACCTTCTGTTCATCGAGCTCAAAGCGGTCAGTGATCTTGGCAATATCTCGTAAACGGATCACAGAGCCATTTGGCGCAGAACCCACTACAATGCTTTCCAATTCTACGGGCGTAATGCGCCTTTCATCGAAGCGAATCAGGAAGTTTTTGTCTGGCGTTTCAACGTTACCACTCGGCAGTTTCACATTCTGACGGCCAATTTGATCAGCAATATCACCGACACTCAAACCGAGTTGGCGAATCGCTTGAGTATCTAGCTCAACGCGATATTGGTGATCTGAGAATCCGCTAACATCAACCAGTGAAACATCGTAATCGAGCTTCATAGTGCGTTTTAGATCTTCAGCGTATGCCTTCAAATCCGGCCACGAGGTGTCCGCAGTAATCGCGATATCAACGACTGGCTCATTCCAATCCAGCTCTTGTACGACAGGTGATTCAATCTCAGTAGGGAAATCGTTGATCGAATTGATCTGAGTTTGCACATCCACCAGCATTCGGCCGATATCCGCTTTCTCATTGAGCTTGAGAATTAGACGAGCGCTGCCTTCTATCGCCTCACATTGGGTTTCTTCAATGTTAGCTAAACCATCGACCGCTTCTTCCATTCGCACACACAGGCTCTCTTCGACCTCTTGTGGAGAAGCCCCCGGATAAACAATCGCAGCCATAATGTAAGGTGGATCGTAAGCAGGGAAGGTTTCGCGTTTGATGGTAGATAACGAACTCAAACCCAATATCAACAACCCAAGCATCAACAAGTTGGCTGCGGTTGGGTGTCTTGAGAAGAACTTAATCATGAAGCGCTCCCGTCACTGTCTGCGGTAAGTTCATCACCATTTGAACCAGACTCTTTCAGCAGCATGCCTTCAATAGCGGGCAGAACGTCGTTGAGAACCAGTTTGTCTCCCGTCTGTAATTCACCACGAATCACCACTTGGTTATCTCGGCGGTAAAGCACTTCTACATTCACAACCTTCAAGCGCTGATTCTCATCCATTAAATAGATCTTATCGCCATGTAAAGCACGTTCGGGTACCACCCAGCTTGGATTGGCTAAGCCTTCAATCTCCGCTTTGACGAACATACCATTTACCAAAGGCGTGGCACTGTTTAGCTGAAGCGCAGAATAGTCTTGATTGATTTCAAGGATGATGCCTGCTGTCGCTTGGTTTTCATCCACAGTCTCACTGATTCGTGCAACCTTGGCTGGCCAAGTCAGATTTAAGCTGCCACTGTTCAACTGAATGCTTGCCTTAGCTGGCGTTTGATATGGGTTTGGGATGCCAGCAGCATCGCGAGGGAATTGAGTAAAGCTTGAGGCTAAAGTTTGCATATCGTGAATAGAGAGTTGTGCCTCAACCTCCATAACGTCAATTCCATGAGCAATGAACATCTCTTGCTGCAGATTAACTACTTGGTTCTGTTCAATATCAACCTGAGCGACTCGCATCGGTCTGGGCAAGGTGATGGTGGTTTTATCCAAAGAGCGTTGCGCTTCTTTGACCTTAGAGACATTGACCTTAATCACCGCTTGTGCGACACGCTTTTCATCTGGCATTAAGGCGATTTGGTTCTGTATATCTAACACCAGCTTCTGTTGGGAGAGTGCACTCTGCTGTTGAAGATCGACATCGGACTGAGAGGTCAGCCCTTTCTTACGTAGATCTTGTTTACGTTGTAGCTCTTTATTACTGATCACTAAACGATTTTTTTCGATCTTCAGTGTCTGTTTCAGGTTCTGTTCTTCTTGGTTCAGTTTCTCTAGTGAGGTCTGGCTCGATTTAAGATCCGCTTCGGCTTGTACCAACTTCAACTCGTAATCCAAAGGATCGATCTTAAGCACCTCAGTTCCTGCAGGGATCACTTGCCCTTTCTCAAGATCGGGGTGTCGATAAACGATCTGTCCTGTTACTTCGGCAATCGCTTTCCATTCAACCTTAGGTACCACTTTGCCAAAACCAACCGCCAACGGCGCGATCATCTGCTTCTCTAAACTGACAGTTTCAACCAAGCGCGCCCTGTCGCCGGCAGGCTTAGTTGGTAAATCTGGCTTCAAGTTAATCGCCAACACTAGACCAATCACACCAACGGCTAGGACTGGGAAGAAAAGGAGCTTTTTATTTATTCTCATTATTTTGGTTCCTGCAAAGATGAAGGGCTTGGTGCATTGATAAAGCCTTCCGTCATCAGTTGAATGTTGTGTTCGATTAATCGGTTGAGAAAGGCTTCATTAAGCTCGATGCCATGAATAGCCAGCAAAGGCGGAGGTGCTATAAATGGAAAAACCATCAAACTTATATACGACACGCGGCAGAGCTTAGGATCCATATCCTTACGCAAAACGCCTTGTGCCATCAGCTTTTCAAAAATGACATCTTGGGCGGGTTTGGTTACATCGAGAAAGACCTTCTCTAGCAGTTCTCTCTGCACCTCTGAAGGCGGCATATTCATCACTTGGGCAATTAAGCGAGGGAACTTAGGAACCTTGACCATCTCTTTGTAGTAAGTCCGCATTAAATCGAGAAAGTTCTCGTGGCTGCTCTCTGCTACCAGCTTATGCATCTGCAGCTGCATTGGTCGCAACGTTTCACGCAGCATTGCTTCAAACAACCCTGCTTTGTTACCAAAGTAATAACGAATCATCGCGATATTCACACCAGCTCGTTCAGCAATTAAACGAGTAGATACCTTGTCATACGGTTGAACAACGAACAGATCACGAGCATGCTCAATAAGCAACTGCCTGACATCGAGATTCTGCTGCGGTCGTCCTGCTTTGCGCCCTGCCATCACTGAAACCTACTAACCTAATTAATCACACGATTAATTATAGGGATAAATCGATACACTGGCAGAAGATTAATTACTCACTATTTAATCAATTGATTAATTAATTTAAACGAGCTTGTGATTTTTTTGGTGAATCGTTCCATTAAAAAGATTTACTACAAAGTTTTAACCTACACATAAGCCAAACGATAAACTAACCGCCCAACCTAAAAACCCCAAGCAGATGATAAAACCAATAAATACAGCCCTAACAGCACAAACCAAACCAAAACGCCGCTAATGTATGCTGATATTGGATTTTCTTGTTTGACGCTCAGAATAAATTACGGTACATATGGTGTTAACAGTTTATTTACGGATATTTGTGTAATGATTTTTTCTTCTTCTCGACTGCTGAAACTTCTCCTTATCGTGAACCAATCGCGCGGGTAAGTTGTGGGTCAAGAACTACACAAATATTAAAACCCGCGCTGAGCGGGTTTTTTTGTAACTGGCACTTTTAAAAGAACATCATTCTCAATAATAATTTGGATAGCAATCGATACAATATCGATATAAGGAAGCACCCATGAACGATCAAGTGATAATTTTTGATACGACTTTACGTGACGGCGAGCAGGCTCTAGCTGCAAGCCTGACAGTAAAAGAGAAGTTACAAATTGCTTATGCACTTGAAAGACTGGGTGTGGACGTAATCGAAGCTGGCTTCCCAGTATCATCTCCGGGTGATTTTGAATCAGTACAAACTATCGCAAAGAACATCAAAGATAGCCGTATCTGTGCACTTTCTCGTGCTGTAGCGAAAGATATCGATGCAGCAGCAGAAGCGTTAAAAGTGGCTGAGCAATTCCGTATTCACACCTTTATTTCTACATCGACGGTTCACGTTCAAGATAAATTGCGTCGCAGCTACGATGATGTGGTAGAGATGGCAGTAAAAGCCGTTAAACACGCACGTAACTACACAGACGATGTTGAATTTTCTTGTGAAGATGCAGGCCGTACACCTATCGATAATCTATGCCGTATGGTTGAAGCTGCCATCAACGCAGGCGCGAAAACTATCAACATTCCAGACACAGTGGGCTACACAGTGCCTAACGAGTTTGGCGGTATTATCAAAACGCTATTTGACCGCGTACCAAACATCGACCAAGCAATCATCTCAGTTCACTGTCACGATGACTTAGGCATGTCGGTTGCTAACTCAATCGCAGCGGTACAAGCTGGTGCTCGCCAAGTAGAAGGTACCATTAACGGCATTGGTGAACGCGCGGGCAACTGTTCTTTAGAAGAGATCGCAATGATCATCAAAACTCGTCAAGAGTTATTAGGTGTTCATACCGGCCTAGATAATCAAGAGATCCACCGCACCAGTAAATTGGTGAGCCAGCTTTGCCACATGCCAATTCAAGACAACAAAGCGATCGTTGGTGCTAACGCATTCAGCCACTCTTCAGGTATCCACCAAGATGGCATGCTAAAGAACAAAAATACTTACGAGATCATGACTCCTGAGTCTATTGGCTTGAAAAACAAGGCGTTGAACCTAACCAGCCGTAGTGGTCGTGCTGCTGTTAAGAGCCATATGGACGCAATGGGTTACAAAGACAACGAGTACAGCCTAGATTCATTGTACGAAGACTTCTTGAAGCTTGCTGACCGTAAAGGTCAAGTCTTCGATTACGACTTAGAAGCATTGATGCACTTCGCGAATCTACGTGACGAAGATGACTTCTACAAACTTAACTACCTAAGCGTACAATCTGGTAGTGTAATGTCTACAACCAGCATCAAGCTGCAATGTGGTGATGAAGAGAAGTGCGAAGCCGCTGTCGGTAACGGTCCTGTTGACGCGCTATACCAGTGTATCTACCGCTTAACTGGCTACGAAATCGTACTAGATAAGTTCGACCTAACCGCGAAAGGTGAAGGTGAAGATGGTTTAGGCCAAGCTGACATCATTGCTAACTATAAAGGTCGTAAGTACCACGGCACAGGCGTTTCAACAGATATCGTTGAAGCTTCTGGTCAGGCGCTACTGCACGTTATCAATAGCATTCAACGCGCAGACACCATTGCTGAAATGAAACAGCAAAAAATCGCGACAGTTTAAGTACCCAATAACAGAGCCCTAGAGCCGATGTTATTGGCTTTAGGGACAAAATTTAAAACGAGCCAAATAGCTCAGTAACAAAGAATTAAAGGATTAACATGACTGATAAATCATACAAAATTGCCGTACTACCTGGTGATGGCATTGGCCCAGAAGTAATGCAGCAAGCACACAAGGTGCTAGACGCGATCGAAAAGAAGCATGCGATTAGCTTTTCTCGCGAAGAGTATGATGTTGGTGGTATCGCCATAGATAACCACGGTTGTCCACTACCAGAGTCTACAGTGAAAGGTTGTGAAGAGTCTGACGCAGTACTTTTCGGCTCAGTTGGTGGTCCTAAGTGGGAGCACCTTCCACCCAATGACCAACCTGAGCGTGGCGCCCTACTTCCTCTACGTAAACACTTCCAACTGTTTTGTAACCTTCGTCCTGCGCAAATTCACAAAGGTTTAGAGTCTTTCTCTCCACTTCGTGCTGATATCTCCGAGCGCGGTTTTGACATCGTGGTAGTACGTGAGCTAACAGGCGGTATTTACTTCGGTCAACCTAAAGGTCGTGAAGGCGAAGGCGCTACGGAAAAAGCGTTTGATACCGAAGTTTATCACCGCTACGAAATCGAACGTATCGCAAAGATTGCTTTTGAATCGGCACGTCTACGTAACAAAAACGTTTACTCCATTGATAAAGCGAACGTTCTACAGAGCTCTATCTTATGGCGCGAAGTTGTCGAAGAGATCGCAAAAGACTACCCAGATGTAACGCTAAACCACATGTACATCGACAACGCGACCATGCAGCTAATCAAAGATCCATCTCAGTTTGACGTAATGCTGTGTTCAAACATCTTCGGCGACATCATTTCTGATGAGTGCGCAATGATCACTGGTTCTATGGGTATGCTTCCTTCTGCAAGCTTGAACGAAAGCAACTTCGGTCTATATGAACCAGCAGGAGGCAGTGCACCAGACATCGCAGGTAAGAACATTGCAAACCCAGTTGCACAAATTCTTTCTGCAGCGCTAATGCTTCGTTACAGCCTAGGCGAAGAAGCGGCAGCACAAGACATTGAAACAGCGGTATCTAAAGCGCTTTCAGCAGGCGAGCTAACAGCAGACCTAGCAGGCGATAAACAAGCGCTAACCACCTCTGAAATGGGTGACAAGATTGCAGAGTACATCTTAGCTTCATAAGCATAACGATCTAAAGTAAGTACATAAGAATAATATCCAGCCAAGTCATCCAAAGTGCCTGACTTGGCTAGAAACAAACACTGGGACTGATGCTCCCAAGGAAGAAAAGCTATGTCGACAAACCAGCAAGCCAAAACCTTATACGAAAAAGTTTACGACGCGCACGTTGCAGTAGCAGCGGAAGGCGAAAACCCGATTCTTTACATCGACCGTCACCTAGTCCACGAAGTAACGTCACCTCAAGCCTTTGATGGCCTGCGTGAAAAGGGACGTAAAGTTCGCCAAGTAGGCAAGACTTTCGCGACCATGGATCACAACGTATCCACACAAACCAAAGACATTAATGCTTCTGGCGAGATGGCGCGTATCCAAATGGAAACGCTATCAAAAAACTGTGAAGAGTTTGGTGTAACGCTTTACGACCTAAACCACAAATACCAAGGTATTGTGCACGTAATGGGCCCTGAACTAGGTATTACTCTACCGGGTATGACTATCGTTTGTGGTGACTCGCACACCGCAACACACGGTGCATTTGGTTCTCTTGCATTCGGCATCGGTACTTCAGAAGTTGAGCACGTGCTAGCAACTCAAACGCTGAAACAAGCTCGCGCTAAAACCATGAAGATCGAAGTAAAAGGTAAGGTTGCTCCAGGCATCACTGCCAAAGATATCGTGCTAGCGATCATCGGTAAAACAACAGCGGCTGGAGGTACTGGCTACGTGGTTGAATTCTGCGGTGAGGCAATTACCGACCTTACAATGGAAGGCCGCATGACGGTATGTAACATGGCTATCGAGTTGGGTGCTAAAGCAGGCTTGATTGCACCGGATGAAACCACCTACGAATACATCAAGGGTCGTAAATTCTCTCCAGAAGGTGAAGAGTTTAACGCTGCCGTTGAATACTGGAACACACTAAAAACCGATGCTGACGCAAAGTTTGATGCTGTAGTAACTCTAGAAGCCGCAGACATCAAACCACAAGTAACTTGGGGCACTAACCCTGGTCAGGTAATTTCTGTTGATGCACCTATCCCAGCACCAGAAAGCTTCGCAGACCCTGTTGAAAAAGCATCGGCTGAAAAAGCACTGGCATACATGGGCTTAGAAGCGGGTAAATCTCTATCAGATTACAGCGTAGATAAAGTATTCGTTGGCTCTTGTACTAACTCTCGTATCGAAGACATGCGCGCAGCCGCTGCAGTAGCGAAAGGTCGCCAAGTAGCAAAACATGTGCAAGCGCTTATCGTTCCGGGCTCTGAGCAAGTAAAAGCTCAAGCTGAAGCTGAAGGCTTAGATGTTATCTTCAAAGAAGCCGGTTTTGAGTGGCGTTTACCAGGTTGTTCTATGTGTCTTGCAATGAACAACGACCGTCTTGGTCCACAAGAGCGCTGCGCGTCTACATCAAACCGTAACTTTGAAGGTCGCCAAGGCCGTGATGGTCGTACGCACCTAGTTAGTCCTGCAATGGCTGCAGCCGCAGCGATCGCTGGCCACTTTGTCGATATTCGTGAACTTTAATTAGAGGATTTAACATGTCAGGTTTTCAACAACACACCGGATTAGTCGTTCCTCTAGATACGGCCAACATCGATACTGATGCGATCATTCCAAAGCAGTTCCTACAGAAAGTGAACCGCATTGGTTTTGGTAAGCACTTATTCCATGACTGGCGCTTCCTAGACGATGCTGGCGAACAGCCAAACCCAGAATTCGTGATGAATGTTCCGCGTTACCAAGGCGCTTCAATCCTGCTTGCTCGTGAAAACTTTGGTTGTGGTTCATCTCGTGAACACGCACCTTGGGCACTTGCTGATTACGGCATCCAAGTGATGATTGCGCCAAGCTTTGCAGACATCTTCTACGGTAACTCAATCAACAACCAAATGGTTCCTGTTCGATTGACTGAGCAAGAAGTGGATGAGATTTTCCAATTCGTAGAAGCGAACGAAGGCGCAGAGGTTACCGTTGATCTAGAAGCAATGAAAGTGAGCGCAAATGGCAAACAATACTCGTTTGAAATTGATGAGTTCCGTCGTCACTGCCTACTGAACGGTTTAGACAACATCGGTCTAACGCTGCAGCACGCTGATAAGATTTCAGAGTTTGAAGCTAAGATTCCTAGCTTCCTAAAATAATGAGACGTTTCTGAATAAATCCAAAGGTTGGCCAAGTGCCAACCTTTTTTATTTGGTTCAGCTTTAGTCTAAAGTGTCTACAAACTCTGATCTGTTATTTAACTAAAGAGCCATGAAAGAAAATCGTAAAGCATAAGGTCTTAGTAGTCAGCTATCAGGAGAATGCCATGAAACAACTACTCGTTATTATCAGCCTACTTTTTTCAACCTTAGCTTGGTCGGCACCTAAGTCTGAACTGTGGCCGTACTGGAATCAAAGTAATGAGGCCAACTCAGAACAAGTTTCTCATCAAAGCTGGCAGCAATTCCTCGATAGCTACTTGGTTAAACAAGGGCAAAATACGTTAGTTCGTTATCAAGCAGTGACCGCTACAGAGAAGTCAAAGCTGAAACAATACATCAAGCAGTTAGAGCAGATGAACCCACTCGAGTACCCAAAAGCAGAGCAGTACGCTTACTGGGTCAATCTATACAATGCCGTGACTGTTGAATTAATTCTCGATGCCTACCCAGTAAAATCTATCACTAAACTCGGCGGTCTGTTTAGCTTTGGGCCATGGGGAGATGATGTCGTATCAGTAAATGGTAAATCACTGACACTCAACGACATTGAGCACCGCATCCTAAGACCAATATGGCGAGATCCACGTACACACTACGCCGTAAACTGTGCCAGCCTAGGGTGTCCAAACCTCCAGCCTCAAGCCTTTACTTCTGACAACACCGAAACTCTACTGGAACAAGCAGCCTCTGAGTTTGTGAATAGTGACAAAGGTGTGGTGGTTAAAGGCAATAAGCTCCAGCTATCATCGATTTACGAGTGGTTCGCAGTGGACTTTGGTAACCAACAGCAGCTGATTCAACACTTAGATCAATATCGAGCTGAGCCTGTAAAGAATACCGACAAAATTAGCTATGAGTACGATTGGTCACTCAACCAAGCAAAATAGCTTGCTGCCAGTCGCTCACGACTAAAACAAAAAAGAGGCTAGTGGTATATTAACCACTAGCCTCTTTTCATCTATTTCACTGTGTTCTAGAGCTAAAAACTTGAACCAGGCAGCTGCAAGAATTCAACTTCTTCGGGAGTCGAAGTTCGCCCTAGCACTTCATTACGGTGAGGGTAACGACCAAAACGCTCAATGATAATCTTATGCTTAAACTCAAAATCAAGATTATTTTCTAAGCCAGTTTGAGAAAACAACTCAATCGCCAGCTCATGAATTAACAGTGACTCACTGTGCATGTAAGGCATATACAGAAAGCTTTTCTGTTGCTGACTAAGTTGATGGTCAAAGCCACCCGCTACCGCTTCCTGCGCCAATGCTAGCGCCATAGGGTCAGCTGAAAATGCAGCAGGGCTATTTCTGCCGATGTTTCTTGAAAACTGGTCCAATACAATAATCTCAGCTAAGCGCCCTTGTGCAATTTGTCGCCATTCAAACAGCTCCCCCTGAGTTGCAGCTTGGTGTAAATCCGAGAATCGCTCTTTAATCAAAGCATCAATGTGGTCACCACCAGTAAACCAATCCTTTGGTGTTAGCTCATCAAACCAAAAGTCCAGAACGTCTTGATAACTGATAGACATATTTATTCCTTTAAATAAAAAAGCCGAGTAACTTCTTAGCATTACTCGGCTTTGTACTCGATTACTTAAACCCTTTGACCTTCTTAATTAGGTCGTAAGCATTTTGAATTTCTTGTGATTTCTCTTTCGCAACGTTCATCATTTCAGGCGGTAGACCTTTCGCCATCAGTTTATCGGGGTGATGCTCATTCATCAGCTTACGGTAGGCCTTTTTAACTTCTTTACCTTCCGCGTTCTCGCTCACACCTAACACTTTAAACGCGTCGGCCAACTGGTTCTGTTGTGATGCTTGTTGCCAACCTGACGACTGCCCTTGATGACCACCACCGAAGCTTCCACCCTGCTGTTGAAAACGGAATGCCGCCTCTTGCATCTGCAAGCGGCGTTCAAGTTGCTCTGCAGAAAAACCAAGGCCTTGAGCAATCTTATGAAGAACCTGACGCTCACTTGGATGCAAACTTCCATCAGCGAATGCAGCTGAAACTTGAAGCTCCAAGAAGAACTGAAGAAGGTCAAAACGCCCACCCGATGAGATTTTGACTCGTTCAAGGACATCATTTAACGGGAAGTCACTCTCTTTTCCTTCGCGGAATGCATCTTGCGCCGCTCTGCGTTGCTCACCATGAAGATTCATACGCTCCATCATAGTAGAAGCGAGTTGAATCTCTTCTGGCGTAACCTGACCTTTCGCTTTGGCAACATGCCCCATAACCGCAAATGCAGATTTGAAAAACTCGTTTTGTCTTTCAGCTTGGTTTGGACCACGCCCAAAACCAGAGGTGTTGAACCCAGATTGGTTCAATCGGCGAGCTTTATCGAATTGGTGTCCTAAAAATAGACCAAAAACTAAACCAAGTGGCCCTCCAAATAGAAAGCCAAAGAAAGCGCCCAAAATTTTGCCAAATATTTGCATTATGTGTTCTCTATCTATGAATTTTATCTGAGTAATGCTGTCTGATGATGCTGAATGCTAATATTTCCTTTATCATAAGGAAAATGCTTTATTTATTGGATTGATACTAGATCAACCCTTCATCTAGTGACACAGGATAGTTCAACTTCATGCAATCTTTTTCCCGCACCTTGTTAGCCGCGTCTATAAGTACGGCGTTATACGTGTCGACAACTCAAGCTGAAACAATAACCGATAGTAGTGTGCAGGAAATGCCCTCTATAGATCAATGCTTGATCGAGCCCGCTGCAGAAAACGAGACTCAACTACCCGCTCATGTTGAGTCCGATCGCTTAGAGGCTATCAATGGTGACAAGGCAATATATTCAGGTGACGTAAGAGTTACGCAAGGAAACAAGACCATCCTTGCTGATAACGTAACTCTGCACCAACAAGAAAACATCGTTGTAGCTGAAGGCAACGTAAACTTTAGTGATGGTCAAATTAAATCAATATCAGACAGAGCAACAAATAATCTGACTACTGATGAAATGACGCTAGAAAACACCGACTACGAATTTCTTTGTGAACCAGGCCGTGGCAATGCTGTTTATATCGCGAAAACAGGTAAAGCTGTTTATGAAATCGAAGATGGCTCAATCACCTCTTGTCCTATTGGGGACAACGCTTGGCGCCTGAGAGCATCAAGTATCGATGTTGATCAAGACGAAGAACAAGCCACTTTTTATAACCCGCGTTTTGAAATTCAAAGTGTCCCTGTATTTTACTTGCCTTACCTAACCGTTCCTATTGGCGATACACGTAAGACAGGTTTCCTTTATCCAACCGTGTCATACGGTTCAAGCGACGGCTTTGAAGCCGAGATCCCAGTGTATTGGAACCTGGCACCAAACTACGACTTAGAAACCACCTTCAAGTACATGCAAGAACGTGGAACGCAACTGAACAGTAAATTCCGTTACTTAAGTGATTTCGGTTCAGGTAGCATTAAGTCTGAATACCTACCAGATGATAAGAAGTTCAAAGATAAAGGTGACCGCTGGGGCGCGCAGCTAGAGCACACAGGGATTTTCCAAGAGTCGTGGTTGTTTGAAGTTGATTACTCCAAAGTCAGTGACATAGATTACTTTACTGACGTTAGCTCAAGTAGTATCGGTAACCGTGAAGATGGTCAACTATTGCAGGAAGGTCAAGCGACTTACCGTTCTCACAACTGGGATGCGTCAGTGCTTGTTCGAGACTTCCAAGTCCTTACAACGAGTAATAACCTACCATACCGCCTAATGCCGCAGCTTGAGTATAATTACTACGCTCCAGAAGTAATGGAATATTTAGATTTCGATATGATCAGTCATGTATCGGTATTTGATACCGATGCCAAGGGCAAGCCATCTGCGACTCGCATCCATGTAGAGCCGGGTATAACTATACCAGTAGGAAATACTTGGGGTACGTGGACAACTGAAGCTCGACTACTTGGTACATACTACCAACAAGATCTTGATGGCGTTGATAAAACAAGTGATGAATACAAAAATTTAGAAGAATCGGTAAGTCGAGTTATACCTGAATTTCGAAGTCATGCTGGTATCGTTCTTGAGCGTAATACTACTATCGTTGGCAACTACACTCAAACACTCGAGCCACAGGTTCAGTATTTGTATGTACCAGAGCAAGAGCAAAGTGATATTGGCTTGTACGACACTACACTATTACAAACAGATTATTACGGCTTATTTAGAAGTCGTAAATACAGTGGCGTAGACCGCATTGCTGCGGCAAACCAAATCAGCTATGGCGCCTCATCTCGCTTCTTTGATGATGAATATAAAGAGCGCCTCAATATCTCTTTCGGCCAAATTTTTTATATCGATAAAGATACAAAACAGACTTTAGACAACGACGACTCTGATAATCAAACTAATTATTCGTCTTGGGCTATTGAAGTGGATTTCAACTATGATGACTACCTGTTCTATCATGGTGGTGTGCAATACGACATCGATACCACAGCCATGCAGCTCGCAAACAGTACATTAGAATACCGTTTCTCTAGTGGCTACATACAAACCAATTACCGTTATGTAACAGAAGAGTACATAAATGAAACGGTAGATTTTGACGTATCATCAATAACAAGAGACGGTATTTCACAAGCGGGGTTACTTGGTGCTTACCAAATTTCACCAAAGTGGAGCACCAGTGCTCAATATTTCTATGACTTAACCACACAAGAAGATCTAGAGTGGTTAGCACGTTTAAACTACAAATCAGATTGTTGGTACATCGGATTTACCTATAGTAACCGTTTGACGAATAACATTAGCGTTCCAAATACTACTCCTGAATACGAAAACAACTTCAGTGTGAACTTCGGTATTATTGGCTTTGGTACCAATATCGGCTCAGACTCAGGCGCAATTGGGGAAAGCAGTTCTGATAACTCTCTGAGCTACGGTCGTCCATTCTTCTTAAATAACTAATTTTCTTTATTGATAACGCATCAGTAAGTTTAAAGGATTACACATGACATTGTGGAAACGCACATTAATCGCTATCGCAGCAGCTTGCACTGTATCAACAAGCTTTGCTACGCCAGTTGAACTCGATAGCGTAAGAGTGATCGTAAACGAAGGCGTGATCTTACAGAGCGACATCGATACTTCGATGAAAACTCTACGAGCAAACGCGAAGAAAAGCGGTCAGACATTACCATCTCAAGACGTACTTGATGAGCAAGTACTAGAAAAGCTGATTATCGATACCATCCAAACTCAAGAAGCGGAACGTATCGGTGTTCGTATTGATGATGCTCGACTTGATCAAGCGATTGAAGGCATCGCCAAAGACAACAACCAAACCGTAGAACAACTCACTGCATCAGTTGCAGAAGAAGGTCTGAGCTACAACGCATTCCGTGAGCAAGTAAGAAAAGAGATCGCGGCAAGTGAAGCCCGTAACGCTCTTGTTCGTCGTCGTATCAACATCCTTCCAGCGGAAGTAGACAACCTAGCAGATATTCTTGCTCAAGAGACTAATGCGACTGTCCAATATAAAATTGGCCACATTCAACTTCGTTTCAACGACGACCAAACCAAAGAAGAACTAGAAGCTCAAGCAAAAGAACTTGTAGAAGAGCTTAACTCTGGTAAAGACTTCAGCACCATGGCTTATACTTACTCTAAAGGCCCTAAAGCCCTACAAGGTGGTGATTGGGGTTGGATGCGTAAAGAAGAGATGCCAACCATTTTTGCAGACCAAATCAAAATGCAAAATAAAGGCAGCATCATTGGTCCTTTCCGCAGCGGTGTCGGCTTCCACATTCTAAAAATTGAAGATGTGAAAGGCTTAGAGACAGTAGCTGTTACTGAAGTGAATGCTCGTCATATCCTGATTAAACCAACCGTAATCCTTAGCGATGACGGTGCGAAAGAGCAACTTGAAGAGATCACTCGTCGTGTGAACGCAGGCGAAGCAAGCTTTGGGGATATGGCTCAGCAATATAGCCAAGACCCGGGCTCAGCCGTTCAGGATGGTGAGCTAGGCTACCAAACACCGGATTTATACGTACCTGAATTCAAGCACCAAGTAGAAACACTGCCGGAAGGTAAAATCAGTGCACCATTTAAAACGGTTCATGGTTGGCACATTGTCGAAGTACTGGACCGTCGCGAAGTTGACCGTACAGATTCCGCTTTAAAAAACAAAGCTTACCAAATTTTATTTAACCGTAAGTTCAACGAAGAAGCAGGAGCTTGGCTGCAAGAAGTACGAGCGAGTGCCTTTGTTGAAATGGTTGAGGACGACAAAGATGACAACTAAACGTATTGTCATTACCGCGGGTGAACCAGCCGGGATAGGCCCAGATTTGACTCTGGCCTTATCTCAAGAGAGCTGGCCTCACCAACTTGTGGTTTGTGCAGATAAAAACCTTCTCGTGGAACGTGCTGAACTACTTGGTATCGAAGTAGAGTTGTTAGATTACGACGCTGCTGCACCAAAGCAACCGCAACGCTCTGGCACACTGGTTGTGAAACACATCCCACTTGCTGAAAGCGCTGTTGCAGGCCAACTTAACGAAGCTAATGGTCATTACGTATTAAATACTTTAGAAACCGCAGCAATTGGCTGTATGAATGATGAATTTGATGCTATTGTCACCGGCCCCGTTCATAAGGGTGTAATTAACCGAGCTGGCGTTGCTTTTAGCGGCCATACCGAGTTCTTTGCAGAGAAGTCCAACACGCCACTTGTAGTAATGATGTTGGCAACAGAAGGGCTGCGTGTTGCATTAGTGACAACACATATCCCACTAGCAGATGTATCTCAAGCAGTGACTGAAGACAGGTTAGAGCAAATCATTGCGATTCTGAATAAAGATTTGATCGAAAAATTTGCGATTGAGAAACCAACTATCTACGTATGTGGTTTGAATCCACATGCCGGTGAAGATGGTTGTTTAGGACGTGAAGAGATCGAAACCATCACCCCTACGCTAGAAAAAATTCGTCAAAAAGATGGGATTAATTTGGTTGGCCCATTGCCAGCAGACACCATCTTTAATGAAAAATATTTGCAAGATGCAGATGCTGTTTTAGGTATGTATCACGACCAAGTACTCCCGGTATTGAAATACAAAGGGTTTGGTCGCTCAGTGAACATCACGCTTGGCTTACCGTTTATTCGTACATCAGTCGACCACGGTACCGCCTTAGACTTGGCCGGGAAAGGCCAAGCCGATACAGGGAGCTTTAGAACAGCGCTCACGCACGCCATTGAATTAGTAGAGAAAAAGCAATGAGAAATGATGTCCACTTAGGACACAAAGCGCGTAAACGTTTTGGTCAAAACTTCCTTAACGATCCATACATTATTGATGGCATCGTATCTAGCATTAACCCACTACCAGGTCAAAACCTAGTAGAAATCGGTCCAGGCCTTGGCGCAATTACTGAGCCGGTAGGTAAGCTTGTCGATAAATTTACTGTTATCGAATTGGATAGAGACCTTGCAGAACGTCTTCGTAACCACCCGGACCTAGCTGATAAGCTGACGATCCACGAAGGTGATGCGATGAAGTTCGACTTCGAGCAACTTGTTAAACCAAACAATAAGCTTCGTATCTTTGGTAACTTGCCATACAACATCTCGACACCGCTGATGTTCCACCTTTTTGAATTCCATAAAGACATTAAAGACATGCACTTTATGCTACAAAAAGAAGTGGTGAACCGCCTAGCTGCAGGCCCTGGTAGCAAAGCATACGGTCGTCTGACAGTGATGGCTCAATACTACTGTAAAGTGACACCAGTACTGGAAGTGCCACCAACGGCTTTCGTTCCGCCACCGAAGGTAGATTCTGCAGTTGTGCGTCTTCAGCCATACGAAGTGCTGCCTTACCCGGCTAAAGACCTAAAATGGCTAGATCGCGTATGTCGTGAAGGATTTAACCAACGTCGTAAGACAGTTCGTAACTGCTACAAGAGTCTGATTGATAAGGACGTACTAGAAGAGCTTGGCATCAACCCAAGCATGCGTCCTGAGAACCTAACACTCGAACAGTTTGTCGATATGGCGAACTGGTTGCACGACAACCACAACGCTGACAAATAAAATAAAAAGGCTCCTACACTTCGGTTAGGAGCCTTTTTTATGTAATACTTTAATTACATTAAGTATATCAACAACAAAAGGTGCGAATATGGATATATCTACGCCTTGTATCAAATGCCAGGTTCACTCTAAGTACATAGAGGAGCAGTCTGAGCCTACGAAGAATCGTTATGTCTTCGCCTACATCATTACTATCAAAAACCTAAGTAAAAGTACGGTTCAACTCATGTCACGTCGCTGGTTAATTACCGACTCTAACGGTAAGCAACTGACCATTGAAGGCGATGGTGTGGTTGGTCAGCAACCAATTATCGAGTCCAACGACGAATACACTTACACCAGTGGTACCGTTATCGAAACGCCCGTAGGCGTTATGCAGGGTCATTATGTTATGACCGATCACAAGGGCATCGATTTTATTGCCGAAGTCGACCCATTCAGACTCGCCATTCCTAACATCCTTAACTAACCACCTTTGCAGCCATAGGAAAATACTGTGTCTAATTATATTGTCGGAGACATCCAAGGATGCTTCGACGAACTTCAGTTATTACTCGAAGCCATCAACTTTAATCCACAACAAGATACCTTATGGGTTGCTGGTGACTTAGTTGCCCGAGGTCCTAAGTCTCTAGAAACACTTCGCTTTATTCGTGGTTTAGGTGACTCGGCAAAGGTGGTATTGGGCAATCACGACCTACACCTGCTCGCGGTATCTCTAGGATTGTTTCCAGCAAAGCCTAAAGATAAGACGCAAGCTATCCTAGATGCCGAAGACCGTGAGTCGCTACTCGAATGGTTGAGACAGCAGCCGTTAATTCAAGAGCACCCTGAGTTCATAATGTCTCATGCGGGTATTTCGCCACAGTGGAACCTTGAAAGAGCTCGCATAGAGAATCAAAAAGTCGTCGCCCTATTACGCTCGGATAAATGGCAGTGGCTCATCGAGAATATGTATAGCAATACACCCGATCTATGGGACGTGAATTTGCACGATATTGAACGGTATCGTTATGCGATTAACAGCCTTACCCGAATGCGTTTCTGCTTTACCGATGCTCGGCTTGATATGGCATGCAAGCTACCACCAAGTGAAATTACTAATGAACCATTGGTGCCATGGTTTGACCTTCCACAACGTATAAAGCTCGATAAAACGGTTGTTTTTGGCCACTGGGCTGCACTTGAAGGCTATCAAGGTAAAGATGTGATAGGGCTAGATACTGGGTGTGTTTGGGGAGGAGAGCTGACTGCGCTTCGTTGGGAAGACAAACAGTTTTTTACTCAAAAAGCGTTATAAAAACGAGATACGAGATACGAGATACGAGATACGAGATACGAGATACGAGAAGCTTGCGCTACTGATTTCGCAGCGCAAGCGTTTCTAACACCATGGACCTTAACGTTCGAGGATCACAAACTCCATATTGTGTTTGTTTTTCTCATCCGCTTGATACATATCGTGAAAGCTCTGCTTCCAACCTTCCCCCCAATCTGGGAATTGAGTATCACCATCAACATCAAAATCGATATAAGTCAGGTACAGCTTATCTGCTTTAGGTAGGCAGCTTTCATAGATTGAGCCACCACCGATGATCATCACCTCTTCAACATCGCTGACTAACCCCAGAGCTTTTTCAATTGAGGTAACCGTTGTCACACCTTCAATTTCCAAGTTCGCATCACGGCTAATCACAATGTTCAATCGACCAGGTAAAGGACGACCGATCGAATCATAGGTTTTACGGCCCATGACTACAGGCTTCCCCATCGTTGAGCGTTTGAACCATGCGAAGTCCGCAGGCAAGTGCCAAGGCATCTGATTATCTTTACCTATTACACGGTTATTGGCCATTGCTGCAATCATACTGATGATCATAAATCGAAAGTCCTGTCCTTAACTGAGAAAATGGATGCTAGACAATAGGTCTGCGTCGGTAGAATAACAGCCCAGGCACAGCTAAGCCAACCGCTAGACCTGCGATAATGAACATCGATTTCAAAAAGTTCTCCATCAACATCGCAACCAGCTCAGGGCTATATCCTGCCCTATTAATCTCAACCATGGCAATCATCGCTTTAAAGGCAAAGACGCCCGGCACCATAGGAATCAGAGCCGCGACTGTAAATACCTTGGGATGAGCCAACAGCTTATGAGACCAATGCACACCTATGAGACCAACCACTGTTGCGGCGAAGAAGGTTGCCCATTCAATTGGAATCCCAAAGTGCATCATCAAATAACGGCTACCGTGACCGATAGAGCCGCCGAGTGCACAATAAATTAAAGCGCGTTGCGGAACGTTAAACACCAATGCGAATCCGACAGCCGGAATCGCTGCAAAAAACATATCGTTAAGTAAGCCTAAAAACAGTTCGAAGATACTCATTAGCTCGCCCACCCCCAAACACCAGATAGGCTCATCGCAGCAACAATGCCTAAGCTAGTCGCCAAAGTAAGTAAGCTTGCCATGGTAAAGCGCGCCAACCCCATATTGATGTGCCCTTTGAGCATGTCTGCAACAGAATTAATCAGTGGGAATCCAGGCACGAGCATCAATACCGATGAAGCCATTACGATAGTTGGCTGACCACCAATATTGTAGAGGACAGCTTGAGCAGAGATAGTCGTGGTAACAAAAGCTGTGATTGCAAAGTTTAACAGTGGGTTAAAGTGGCGATGACCAATCTCTTGTCTGACGATCATGCCACAGGCAGAAGCAATAAAGGTCATCATGAACACCTGCCAATCACCGCCTGCAAGCCGACTAAAAGAAGCACAAGATAGGCCTATCATCACAACGACTAACCAACGGTTATAGCGCTCAGGGCTGATATTTTGGATCTTTTTATACGCTAGCCCATAATCGAGGATCCCTTTCTCCATCATGATACACACGCGTTGAATATCGGTGATCACTTGCATGTTGATCCCACGATCTGCACAGCTTCGAGTGGTCGTGATACAGTGATCATTCATTACTGTCGTCACAACAAGTGCATTGGCAGACAGCGCAACCTCGACCTCGTCGACTCCACAAGCAATACCGATACGACGCATAATGTCGCCAACTAAAGTACTTTCCGCGCCATGCGCTAATAACATTTGCCCTGACTGAGCGACAAGTCTTGAGATCGCTCTTTGTTTTGATGCCATGATTTCCTTCCCATTGGCGTTAATACTTAAGAGGTAAATTTTGCCTTAACAATAAAACTCTGTTCATGATTTAGATACAAAAAAACCGCAATATTAATTGCGGTTTTTATCTAATTGACTCAATTAGTCACGAACGTAGATAACGTGGCCGTCATCTTCTTCGTCGTCCCAATCATCCCAATCGTCATCATCTTCGGTAACGACATTTTTGCCGCTCATCGCATCTTTATGGTAGTCATCCCACATAAAGTCGACTTTTTCTTCTTCGGCAACTTCTTCCACTTCACGTGGTAGGTTCTCCATGAACTCACCAAGTTTAAAGCAAAGCTCTTTAGTGCCTAGCTTATTCACTGCAGAGATCTTGAAGTACTCGTCTTCCCAACCTAAAGCATCGATGATTTCTTGAATCTTTTCGTCTGCTTCTTCTTCTGGCATTAGGTCAACTTTGTTGAACACTAACCAACGAGGTTTTTGTGCCACTTTTTCACTGTACTGCTCAAGTTCATCAATGATCGTTAGTGCATTCTGAATAGGATCAGAACCGTCGATCGGCATGATATCAATCATGTGTAGAAGAACACGACAACGCTCAAGGTGTTTCAAGAAGCGGATACCAAGACCTGCACCATCAGCAGCACCTTCGATCAGACCTGGGATATCGGCAACAACAAAGCTCTTCTCAGGAACCACGCTCACCACACCCAAACTTGGGATCAAGGTTGTGAACGGGTAATCAGCTACTTTTGGCTTCGCTGCAGAAACAGAGCGGATAAAGGTCGACTTACCTGCATTTGGTAGGCCAAGCATACCAACGTCAGCTAATAGAAGAAGCTCTAAACGCAGTTCACGAACTTCACCTTTAGTACCCATTGTCTTTTGACGAGGAGCGCGGTTAACAGACGATTTGAAACGCGTGTTACCAAGACCGTGCCAGCCGCCTTTACCAACCATCACCTTCTTGCCGTTCTCAGCAACTTCGGCAACGATTTCATTAGTATGGATATCAACAGCGCGAGTACCTACAGGCACTTTCAACGTGATGTCTTTACCACGTTTACCAGTACAGTTACCGCCGCGACCGTTCTCACCACGCTCTGCGTTGTAAAAGCGTTGGAAACGGTAATCAATCAATGTGTTTAGGTTTTCATCGGCTTGGATGTAAACATCACCGCCATCACCGCCATCACCACCGTCAGGACCGCCTTTAGCGACGAATTTCTCGCGCCAAAAGCTCACTGTACCATTACCGCCATCACCGGCTTCTATTTTTACTACCGCTTCATCAACGAATTTCATTTTTTAACTCCGCACTTACGTTGCGTTACCACTCATCAAGGAGTGATATAAATTCTAGCAGATCCGAGTTTAGATCGATCACCTAAGATCTAGGCCGACCTGCAACCAAGGAACAAATAAGGAGAGGTTCTTTGCTTGAAACTTGTTAAAGCTTAAACAAGAGCGTCTACTTTTTTATTCTCGTTATAAATAAAAAACCCTGCCGAATCGGCAGGGCTTTTGAATTCAGCTTGAAAGCTATAATAAAATCTAATTAAAGATTAAATTACTCAGCTTCGATGCTTACGAACTTACGGTTTTTAGGACCTTTAACAGCAAATTTCACTTTACCTTCAGTAAGAGCGAAAAGAGTGTGGTCTTTACCGATGCCAACGTTTGTGCCAGCGTGGAACTTAGTACCACGTTGACGTACGATGATGTTACCTGCAAGAACAGATTCGCCACCGAAACGCTTAACACCAAGACGTTTGCTTTCTGAATCGCGGCCGTTATTAGTAGAACCGCCAGCTTTTTTATGTGCCATTGTTAAACTCTCCTAATACTTAAGCGTTAATGCCAGTGATTTTCACTTCTGTGAACCACTGACGGTGACCAGCTTGCTTACGAGAGTGCTTACGACGACGGAACTTAACGATTTTTACTTTATCGCCACGACCGTGTTGTACTACTTCCGCAGTAACCTTACCACCTTCAACAAGAGGTGCACCAACAGCGATTTCTTCGCCGTTAGCAACAAGAAGAACTTTATCAAATTCTACAGTTGCACCAGTTTCAACGTCTAATTTCTCTAAACGAAGTGTTTGACCTTCGCTTACTCGGTGTTGTTTGCCACCAGATTGGAAAACAGCGTACATATTTTACTCCGCTTTTTCCGCACAGCCTATGGTTGTTATTTGTACAACTCGGGTGTGCGCTAAACTAATCAATAGGGCGCAGATTCTACGGGAATCATGGCGCTATGACAAGCCATATTTTTAAAAAATTGGCGAAAACCTGTTCGCCAAAGAAAAGTGCGGCAATCATGCCCTTAAGCGATGTATTAATCAACGTTTTTTAGTGTATTATTCAACAATTAATACAACGTATAAACCTTACAGGGTCTAACTTCAGCCGGATGAACAATGGATTTTAAAGCTATCCAAACGCTTACTGCCAATGATATGGCAAAAGTGAATGAAACAATTCAAGCCCAACTTAATTCTGACGTAAGTTTAATCAACCAGCTTGGTTTTTATATCGTTAGCGGCGGCGGCAAACGCCTACGCCCTTTGCTTGCTCTTTTATCTGCTCGTGCTCTTGGTTACCAAGGCGAAGCACATATTACCTCTGCAGCCTTTATTGAGTTTATTCATACCGCGACTCTGCTTCATGACGATGTTGTCGACGAATCAGACATGAGACGTGGTAAGGCAACCGCCAACGCAGCCTTTGGTAATGCTGCCAGTGTTTTGGTAGGTGACTTTATTTACACACGCTCATTCCAAATGATGACGACGCTAGGATCTTTAAAGATCCTCGAGCTAATGAGTGAAGCGGTAAACGTGATTGCTGAGGGTGAAGTTCAACAATTAATGAACTGCAACAACCCAGACACCACTGAAGAAAGCTACATGCAGGTTATCTACTCGAAAACTGCTCGCCTGTTTGAAGCTGCGACTCAAATTGGCGCGATTCTGACTGAGTCGTCACCAGACATCGAAACGGCAATGCAAAACTATGGCAAATACCTAGGCACTGCATTCCAGCTGATTGATGATGTGATGGATTACACCGCAGATGGCAAAGAGATGGGTAAGAACGTTGGTGATGACCTAGCAGAAGGCAAACCGACCTTGCCTCTTTTATACGCAATGCACAATGGCTCTCCAGAGCAAGCAAGCATGATTCGTGAGGCGATTGAAAAAGCCAACGGCATGGAACGTCTCGACGACATTATGGCTGTGATGAAAGAGACAGGCTCGTTAGAGTACACCACCAGCAAAGCATACGAAGAAGCTGACAAAGCGATTGCTGAGCTTTCAGTACTGCCAGACTCGGAATATAAGCAAGCTCTGACGACTCTTGCGCATCTTGCCGTGAAGCGAACTAGCTAAGGCTGAATACAAAGACCCTAGAGTAAAAAGGAAGAGCTGAGCTCTTCCTTTTTGTTATCTATTGGTCGATAGCTGAGTGGATGCATGTTCAACCTAATAGTACTGCTCACAACTTCCGTGTAGTTGAGGGTTATCTTCGATCTCATCAAAGCTTACCGCTAATTGCTCTTCCGAGCCCTGCTTAGCCAACAACACAGTTTCTGCTTCTTGGTCAACTACCAATATAGTTCCTACCCCTTGCTGACACTCTACTACTAGACCTTTACGGATTCGATTTGCTTCCATCATCTTTTCCTTCACAAAGTGAATTTACACTGACTCTAATACGCAGATTGAGATGAAAAGATCAAAAAAGCCGACCTATAAAGTCGGCTTTTATTATATCTGTTTGGCTAAATGAATCGTGTCTCGCTTACTTAGCGAATTCAACACCAATCTCGATATCGCCATTTAGCGTTTCAAGCATGCTGTCTAAAGCATTACGTTCGAAATCGCTCAATTCACCGTAGCTAAGGATAGCTTCTGCGCCCTCTTTACCTAGCTTAACTGGTTGAGCAAAGAATGGTGCGTGCTCGCCTTCACCTTCAACGTATGCACACTCGATGACGTTCTCTTCACCTTGTAGAGCTTTCACTAGAGCAAGACCGAAACGACAAGCTGCTTGGCCCATAGATAGTGTTGCACTACCGCCGCCCGCTTTAGCTTCTACAACTTCAGTACCTGCATTTTGGATACGAGTCGTTAATGCTGCGATTTCTTCGTCAGTGAACTCTACGCCTTCAACTTGAGAAAGAAGAGGAAGAATAGTCACACCAGAGTGACCACCGATAACAGGAACGCGAATGTCGCCTGGATCTTTGTCTTTTAGCTCAGCAACAAAAGTTTCAGAACGAATCACATCCAGAGTAGTAACACCGAATAGACGACGCTTGTCGTAAACGCCCGCTTTCTTAAGAACTTCAGCAGCGATTGGCACAGTCGTGTTTACAGGGTTAGTAATGATACCAACACAAGCTTTTGGACATACGACCGAAATTTTCTCTGCAAGAGACTTCACAATGCCAGCGTTCACATTGAAAAGATCCGCACGATCCATACCAGGCTTACGAGCAACGCCCGCAGAGATAAGTACAACATCCGCACCTTCTAGTGCAGGTGTTGGATCTTCACCCGCGTAACCTTTGATCGAAACAGGTGTTGGGATGTGGCTAAGATCGGCAGCAACACCCGGAGTTACCGGTGCGATGTCGTAAAGTGCAAGATCTGAACCAGCAGGTAGGCGATTCTTAAGTAGTAGGGCTAGGGCTTGACCGATGCCACCAGCGGCACCAATAACAGCTACTTTCATTGTTATTCTCCTTGAGAGCTTTCTCTTATAAATTCTTGGTAGGGTAATTCTTGAGCTAAATTAAAGTTAAAAAACTATATTAATCACAAAGTGATTACAATCAATTAACGCCAGCTTTGCGACTTCGCGCAAGTCAGTAAAACCGTGCTACACAACAAGTTGGCATTATGGCGATAATCGACTGAAATAACAAAATAAGTCGTCGCAAATAACACATTATTCTATTAAATATTTACAGTGATATGACTAACAAATTACCGGGTTGTTTTGGCTAAAATTGAATATGTATGCGAGAATATGCAAACATCTTTGTTAATGAATAAGAATGACATATGCGCAATACAGAAAAACAAGACAACTTGGTCCGTGCTTTTAAAGCGCTGCTAAAAGAAGAACGTTTTGGTTCACAAGGCGAAATTGTTGATGCCCTTAAGCATGAAGGCTTTGAAAGCATCAACCAGTCTAAAGTCTCGCGTATGTTAACCAAGTTTGGCGCGGTTCGAACTCGTAACGCTAAAATGGAGATGGTTTACTGTCTTCCTGCTGAGCTGGGTGTTCCTACAGTTTCAAGTTCTTTGAGAGAACTTGTCTTAGATATTGACCACAACAATGCATTAGTTGTGATACACACAGGCCCTGGCGCTGCTCAACTGATTGCTCGCTTGCTAGACTCACTAGGTAAGTCAGAAGGCATACTGGGCGTAGTCGCAGGTGATGACACTATCTTTATCACTCCAACCCTTTCCGTTACGACTAAACAGCTATTTGACTCAGTCTGTGAACTGTTTGAATACGCTGGATAATTGCTCATAGTTTCATAATTATCAGCCATATAAATGGATCGCGAACATCTATTGACTTCGTGATCCAAATCACATCCTAGAATATCTCCCCTCCTCTCTACCCAGCAACACTAAACCGTTGATTTTAAAAAAGTCAGTAGCAAATTAAACACAAGATCTAGGCATCATTTGTTAGATTTTTTAGCTATATCTTTTAACATTCGAGTAATTTTCTGCCAATTTTTGATATTATTCAGACACTTTTTCATCACATGGATTGAAAAAGGTGCCGTTTCCAAATAGGAAACTCCAGAAACAACTACACTTGTTTTTGGGTTAATAATGAATAAAGGAAGGGAAATTCATGGCATTTACCAAACTTATCAAAGTTGGTGCTATTGCAGCTGCTGTAATGGGCGCTGGCGCTGTTAACGCTCAAGAGTTCATCACAATTGGTACTGGTTCAGTAACAGGTGTTTACTACCCAACTGGTGGTGCGATTTGTAAGCTAGTGAACAAGGGCCGCAAAGACCACAACATTCGTTGCTCTGTAGAGTCTACTGGTGGTTCAATCTACAACGTTAACACCATCCGTGCTGGTGAACTAGATTTCGGTGTTGTTCAGTCTGACTGGCAGTACCATGGCTACAACGGTACAAGTAAGTTCAAAGATCAGGGCGAGTACAAAAAACTACGCGCTATGTTCTCTCTACACACAGAACCGTTCAACATCATCGCTCGTACCGATGCTGGTATTAACAATGTTGCAGACCTAGCTGGTAAGCGTGTAAACATTGGTAACCCGGGCTCTGGTGACCGTGCAACTATGGGTGTTGTAATGGACGCGATGGGTTGGACTAACGACAGCTTCAAGCTTGCTTCTGAACTTAAAGGTTCTGAGCGTTCACAAGCGCTTTGTGACAACAAGATTGACGCATTCATCTACATGGTTGGTCACCCGAACGGATCAATCAAAGAAGCAACAACGTCTTGTGACGCAAAATTGGTTTCAGCAACAGGACCACAGATCGACAAAATCGTAGCTGAAAACCCATACTACGCATACAGCACAGTTACTGCAGGCATGTACCGTGGTACAGATGCTGATGTAAACAGCTTCGGTGTTGCAGCAACTATGGTAACCACTTCTGACGTTTCTGATGAAGTAGCATACAACGTTGCTAAGGCGGTATTTGAAAACTTTGACACTTTCAAACGCCTACACCCAGCATTTGCTAACCTGAAGAAAGAAGACATGGTAAAAGCGGGTATCTCTATCCCTCTTCACCCAGGTGCAGAAAAATACTACAAAGAAGTAGGCCTTCTAAAGTAATTCTACTTTAAGCCTACTACACCAATAAGGAGGCCAGCCCTCCTTATTGGCTTTTCACGTTTTATAAAAATAACTTAAGTGAAAAGAGCAAACCTTTAAGTTTCTCCAATTTGGCGAACTTACCTTCGTATCAAGCCTAAGACAAAGACGAACAAAAAACGCATTTCCCTATCCATTCACTACACTAGATAGGAAAGAAATAACGTCTCGTTGTTCGTAAGAAAGGCAGACCATCAATAATAAGGATAAAGTACATGACGCAGACAACATCACCGTCTCCAGATGTGCAAGAAATGGTGGCACAATCAGACACTGGTGCGCGTAGCCCTCGCGGTATTCAAGGCCGTATTTTATGGTTTGTGCCTCTATGTTGGTCACTGTTCCAACTTTGGTATGCATCTCCGCTGCCGTTCATTTTTAACTTCGGAATTCTAAACGACACCGAAGCTCGAGCAATTCACCTTACCTTTGCTATTTTCCTAGCTTTTACCGCTTATCCAGCTATGAAAAACTCGCCACGGGACTACATCCCAGCAGTCGACTGGATATTAGCGCTTGCAGGTAGTTTTTCAGCTTCTTATATCTATATTTTCTACACAGAACTTGCTGGCCGCTCAGGTGCGCCAACAACATTCGATATTGTTGCCGCTGTGTTTGGTATGGTTCTACTGCTTGAAGCAACACGACGCGCTTTAGGTCCACCTCTTATGGTTGTGGCAGCAGTATTCCTACTTTACACCTTTGGTGGCCCACACATGCCAGACGTTATCGCCCACAAAGGTGCGAGCCTGAACAAGGCAATGTCTCACTTGTGGCTAACAACTGAGGGTGTATTCGGAGTAGCACTGGGCGTTTCAACGTCATTCGTATTCTTGTTTGTACTGTTTGGTGCAATGCTCGAGCGCGCGGGCGCAGGTGCTTACTTCATCAAGGTCGCATTCTCATTGCTTGGTCACATGAAAGGCGGTCCTGCAAAAGCAGCCGTTGTGGCTTCTGGCTTATCTGGCCTGGTTTCTGGCTCTTCGATTGCTAACGTAGTAACCACTGGTACCTTCACCATTCCACTGATGAAGCGTGTTGGTTTCCCTGGAACAAAAGCAGGCGCGGTAGAAGTTGCGGCTTCAACCAATGGTCAGCTTACACCACCTATCATGGGTGCTGCCGCATTCCTGATGGTGGAATATGTGGGTATTTCGTATGTGGAAGTTATCAAGGCGGCGCTACTGCCGGCTCTGATCTCTTACGTCGCTCTGATTTACATTGTTCACCTAGAAGCATGTAAAGCAGGCATGACTGGCCTACCTCGTCGTCACACACCAACTATTGTACAAAGCCTACTCTCTTTCACTGGGACCATTTTAGGTCTATGTGTTATCAGTGCCGCGGTTTACTACGGTGTCGGTTGGACGAAAGATGTATTTGGCGAAGCAGCAACACCAATCGTTACTGTGGCGCTATTAATCGCTTATGTTGCTCTGGTTCGCGTATCTGCAAAATACGCAGCTGAAGGTGGCATGGAAATCGATGCGGATCTAAAAGAAGTTCCAGATCCAGGCCCAACAATTAAATCAGGTTTACACTTCCTACTGCCTATCGTCGTGCTAGTTTGGTGTCTGACGGTTGAACGTTTCTCACCTGGCCTATCTGCATTCTGGGCAACAGTGTTCATGATCTTCATCTTGATCACCCAGCGTCCTTTGATGACTCTGATGAACAAATCAGACGATCTTGCAGAACAAACCAAAGCTGGTTTCGTTGATCTGGCTGAAAGCCTGGTGTCAGGTGCACGTAACATGATCGGCATCGGTGTGGCGACAGCGGCTGCTGGTACTGTTGTAGGCGTGGTGACGCTAACGGGTATCGGTCTTGTAATGACTGACTTCGTTGAGTTTATCTCAGGCGGTAGCATCATCCTTATGCTGCTATTTACTGCGGTAATCAGCTTGATCCTGGGTATGGGCTTACCAACCACAGCAAACTACATCGTTGTATCGACACTGATGGCACCAGTAATTGTGACTCTAGGTGCTGCACACGGCCTTATCATTCCACTGATTGCGGTGCACTTATTCGTGTTCTACTTCGGTATTCTTGCGGATGATACACCTCCTGTAGGTCTTGCGGCCTTTGCTGCAGCGGCAATTGCGAAATCAGACCCGATTCGCACTGGTATCCAAGGCTTCACCTACGATATCCGTACCGCAATCTTGCCGTTCATGTTCATCTTCAACACTCAGCTACTGCTGATGGGCATTGATTCTTGGTGGCACTTAGCACTGACTATCTTCTCATCTGTAACTGCGGTACTTATCTTCGCAGCTGCAACACAAGGTTGGTGGTTCACTAAGAACAAGTGGTGGGAAACGGTGCTGCTTATTGCATTAACCTTCACTTTCTTCCGCCCTGGCTTCTGGTGGGACATGATTTACCCAGAGAAAGTTCTTTCACCTGGAGTTGATATTGCTCAAATCACGGAAAAGCTGGATGTGGGACAATCACTTGAACTTAGAGTGGGTGGCGAAAACTTAGAAGGTGACTATTCTGAAAAGACAGTTCGCCTACCGTTTGAAGATTCTGCGACCTCAAGTAAAGATCGTATTGCCTCTATGGGTCTAATGCTGACTGAATCAGAAGGCAAGATGATTGTTGATATGGTCGAGTTCGGTAGCCCAGCAGAAGCGGCTGGTATTGATTTCGATTGGGAAATCAAATCGGTTATCCAAGATGCAGATCGACCAATGAAAGAGTGGGTATTCTTACCAGCTCTGATCATTTTGATTGGTTTAGCGATGAACCAAAGAAGACGTGCTCGTAAGGGTGAGATTAGCGCGTAATGGATAAGGCTGAGTAGTGCTTAACGCTATTTAGCTTTATTACATGGAAAGGATAATTACAGTGCTAAGTGAGAGCTTGGCACTGATTAAAAAGAGACGAATACATGTATAAACAAATCCTTGTTCCTGTTGATCTTAATGACAAAGGCTTTTCTGATAAAGCAGTCGAACTAGCGGTATGGCACGCAAAACACAGCAATGCTGAAATCCATATTCTGAACGTACTACCAGGCATTCACATGTCGATGGTGGCGTCTTACTTCCCGAAAGATGCAGCGAACCAAATGAAGCTGGATGTTAAAAATCAGCTGAAAGAGTTCGCCGACAAACACATCGACGATGAAGTGGTTTACAAAGTTCATGTTGCTGAAGGTAAAACCTACGCGACGATTCTTGATTACGCAGAAAAGCTTGGCGCCGACCTTATCGTGATGCCTAGCCATAAGCGTTCAAAAATCGACAAAGTGGTACTTGGCTCAGTTGCAAGCAAAGTAGTACAGAACTCACCAATCAATGTATTGGTGGTTAAACCGCAAGGTTAAGTCATTTAATCGACACACCATCTAAAAAGGTTGGCCTACAGGCCAACCTTTTGTGTTTTAATTCATGCTACATAGCTTTAGAGTCAATTCACTATGTTTTGCAGGCTACCCGCAATAAAGCCATCAATATTATCCATTAAGATATCAGACAGTTTTTGAATCGAGCTGTCGCTGCCCCACGCCACATGAGGTGTCAGCAGTAAGTTCGGTAAGTGGCTATTAGCCAATAGTGGATTTGAGTTGTCGGCTGGCTCTTGTGTAAACACATCCATACCTGCGCCTGCAATCTCATGTTTTTTCAAAGCCTCAACTAGGGCTTGCTCATCTACTAATCCACCGCGCCCGGCATTAATTAATACCGCGCTCGATTTCATCATTGTAAGCTCTCGCTCTGAAATCAGATTTGGGGTCGCATCAGTCAATGGGCAGTGTAGACTGATCGCATCCGCTTGCTGCAATACCGTATCAAAAGGCAGATACCCTTCTCGACAAGACTCTGCTCCTTTTCGCTCGGCAAACATCACCTTCATACCAATCGCTTTGGCTAACATTGCGGTGGCTTGACCTAAGCTGCCACTGCCCATTAAACCCAATGTACTGCCAGCCACATCTTGAATCGGATGAGTAAAGAAGCAGAACTGCTTGTCCTTTTGCCACTCACCCGCCTCAATGTCTTTGTGATAACCAACAAGGTTTCGTTTAAGAGCGAATAGCATTGCGATGACATGCTCAGGAACCGATTGCGTCGCGTAGCCTTGTACGTTTGCCACTGCAATGTTTTTAGATTTGCAGTATTCCACATCGACATTGTTGACTCCGGTCGCCGAAACCGCGATCAACTTGAGCTTTTTCGCACTAGCTAGATTCGACTCATTGAGCACCACCTTGTTAGTGATCACCACATCAGCTTCTTCAACTCGCTCCGATACTTGCTCAGGAGCCGTGAAATCATACTCCACCCATTCATGCTCAAAGCTCAGAGGTTTTAAATGAATTTGAGACGGGATGGTCGCTCTATCGAGAAACACGACTTTCAACGTTGGCATTCTTCTTCCTTGGTTAAACCTATTAGTCAGTCCATTCTAAGCTTTTAGCTTACTGTAGTCTGAAAGCTCAGACGCAATTTCAAAGTGCTGTTCGATTTGTGGGGATGCTTGAGGATAAAAGTCACAGGGAACAAAGGCTTTGAACAGCTGATTATTCGCTGGATGATAAAAGCTCAACTCACACGCATGCAAAGCTAGCCTATCACTGTATTCAAACGCTTCTGGAGTTGCGTAAAACTCATCGCCCACAATCGGTGCACCTATTTCCATGCAGTGCACTCTCAATTGGTGAGAACGCCCGGTAATTGGCAGTAACTTAAGTAAAGTCGTTTGGGGTTCTTGCTGCTCTACCACATAACGAGTTTGTGATGGTTTGCCGTCTTCAAAACAGACTTTCTGCTTAGGGCGATTTGGCCAATCACAGATGAGTGGCAGATCGATCAATCCTGATTTTTGTTCAACCGCTCCCCATACGCGTGCGTAATACAGTTTGTGTGTCAGGCGATATTGGAACTGCTTCTTCAAGTGACGTTCTGCCTGCTTGTGCTTAGCCAGCAACATCAAGCCTGAGGTCGACATATCCAAACGGTGCACCACTTGAATATCAACGAACTCCTCTACCAAACGACTCCACATGCTGTCGTAATGCTCTGGCAACCTGCCCGGTACTGAAAGTAACCCCGCAGGCTTGTTCACCACCAGAATGTCATCATCTTGATAAACAATATCAATCCAAGGTTCGCGTGGTGGTGTGTACTGCTCTAGCGCCATTGAAGCCTCTTATTTACTAGTGAACAAATAATTCACAGTTAATTCGTTTATTAATAAATACAATTTTTAATGTTTTCGTACATAAAAGTTGACGAGTTTACAAAACATGGTATTGATAGGGTAACGGAAAATAACAAGCCAACATCAAAGGAACAATGATGGACAGTACGGTTAAAACAACCACAACAAAAACCTCAGCTCCCCTATCCAGTTTAATTAAATCTCTTGGCCCGGGTATTATGATGGCTGCAGCGGCAGTCGGCGGTTCACACTTAGTTGCCTCAACCAAAGCCGGAGCCATCTATGGTTGGCAGCTCGCTGCATTGATCATCTTAGTAAACCTATTCAAGTACCCATTCTTTCGTGCCGGCATCCAATACACGCTTGGTACAGGACAAAGCTTGGTTGAGGGTTACTCAAACCTAGGCCGCCCTTACCTAGTGATCTTTTCGATACTAAGTGCTATTTCAGCCGTCGTAAACACAGCCGCACTACTGCTGTTTAGTGCGAGTTTGCTTAGCTACTTCATTCCTTTTGAGCTAGCCACCAGCACGCTTTGTATGATCGTACTTGCGACCTGCTTGATCATCTTATTTGCAGGACACTATCGTGCTCTGGACACCCTTTCAAAAGCGATCATGGCGATCCTTACGATCACCACTCTAGCCGCTGTCGCCATTGCTATCGGCTCACCTGTCGAACCGGATGCTGCTTTTGTTCCACCATCACCTTGGTCATTGGCAGCAATTGGCTTTATCGTGGTGACCATGGGGTGGATGCCTGCCCCTATCGAGATTTCAAGCATCACCTCTATGTGGCTAAAAAGCCAAAAAGAGAAACAAGAAGTCACTGCTCAATCTGCTTTATTCGACTTTAACGTCGGCTACATTGGTACGGCACTGCTTGCTTTAGTATTTGTCGCTTTAGGCGCGCTGGTACTTCACGGTTCAGGCGTGGAACTGTCTCGCTCTGGTGTAGGCTTTACTCACCAGTTAGTTGGTATTTACGCATCGACGATTGGTGAATGGTCACGACCACTCATCGCCATTATCGCTTTCTTCTGTATCTTTGGTAGCACGATTACGGTTATCGACGGCTACTCTCGTGTACTCGCGGAATCACAACGTCTGTTATTCAACAAAGAGTCGAGCCCGCGCATGCTACAAGGCTGGATTATCATTGTCTCTATCGCCGCACTCGCGATTGTGATGTTCTTCAGCGCTGCGTTGATGCCAATGCTGGATTTCGCAATGGTACTTGCTTTCGCAACGACGCCATTCTTCGCGCTGCTTAATTTCATCTTGGTGAACAAAGCTAAGCTTCCAGAAGCGTTAGCCATTGGCAGCAAACTAAAATGGCTGTCTGTCGCAGGCCTAGTTTACTTGTTCGGTTTCTTAGCCGTATTTGTTTGGTGGAAATGGTTGATGTAACCCTCCAATCACCACCATCTACAAACTCGAGATAAAAATAAGGCCTTCATGGTGAAGGCCTTATTTGTTGTTCACGGACTAGCTAATATTAATTGTGAGAAACTACAATCAAGCGTAGCGAGTCTAGTTGAACCTGAGCTTTGCTGATGTAGCCGGTCAGTTCGTTAATCTGAGCTTCGATAACTTCTAACTCTTCATCACGAATGTTCGGGTTCACCGCTTTCAGAGCTTGTAGACGCTCTAGTTCACCGTTGAGGTTTGTCTGCATATCTCTTTGCGCTTGCTGACGCACTTCTTCAACTTTAGGAAGAACTTGGGCCTCACCCGCTTCGATTAGCTTGTGAATTTCGCCTTGTACCGAGTTAACTAACTTACTTGCTAGATGACGGTTCACCGGGCTCAACTGGCGGTTAAAACTATCAAATTCAACCTGAGAAGATAGGTCGTTACCACGGCCATCCATCATCAAGCGAATCGGAGTCTTAGGTAAGAACTGGCTGATACCACTGCGTCTTGGTGCTTGTGCATCCACCAGGTAAACCAGTTCAAGCAAGATAGTACCAACCGGCAGCGCTTTGTTCTTAAGTAGTGATACCGCAGAAGTACCCACCCCTTCGCTAAGTAGTAAATCAATACCACCCTGAATCATTGGGTGTTCCCAACTAATGAAGTTCATGTCTTCACGAGAAAGCGCTGTATCACGGTCGAACGTGATAGTTGCACCTTCATAAGGTAAGCCTGGGTAGCTTGGTACCATCATGTGCTCAGATGGCGTTACTACTAGCGCATTTTCACCTTTGTCGTCTTGGTTCAAACCAATGGTATCGAACAAGCTCAATGCAAAAGTAACTAGGTTAGTATCGCCATCAGTTGATGCGATCTTCTCTGCAATCTCGTGCGCTTTATCACCGCCGTTTGAGTGCATCTCTAGTAGGCGATCTCGGCCTTTTTCTAGATCCGCTTTTAGGCTTTGATTTAGCTTTGCTGACTCTTCGATCACTTCATCAAGCTGCTCTGTGTTACCAGAAGCTAGCATCTCGATCAGCACGTCTGAATACTTGTCATAAACTGTGCGACCTGTTGGACAAGTTTCCGCAAATGCATTCAGACCTTCGTCAAACCAACGCGCTAGGATCGCTTGTGATGTGCCTTTCAAGTAAGGAACATGAATATCGATATCACGCTGTTGACCAATACGATCCAAACGACCAATACGTTGCTCAAGCAAGTCTGGGTTGAACGGAAGATCAAACATCACTAACTGGTTAGCGAACTGGAAGTTACGGCCTTCAGAGCCGATTTCACTACAGATAAGAACCTGAGCACCGCCCTCTTCTTGAGCAAAATAAGCCGCTGCTTTATCACGCTCTAGAATCGACATGCCTTCGTGGAATACGGTTGCACGTACACCTTCACGCTCACGTAGTGCTTGCTCTAATTGAAGAGCAGTACTTGCACGTGATGCGATCACTAAGATTTTTTCGCTTCGCTTGTCTTGGATCTTTTCAATCAGCCAGTTAACACGTGAATCGAACTGCCACCAGCTTGAGTCTTCACCTTCAAACTCTTGGAAGATCTCTTCTGGATAAAGCATCTTCATCGCACGAGCTTCTGGTGCCATCTTGCCACCGATCATGCCTGATACACGCATCGACGTGGTGTACTGCGTTGGAATATCCATCGGCAGTAGATTGACGTTACGCTTAGGGAAGCCTTTGATAGCGGCACGTGTATTTCTAAATAGAACACGACCAGTACCATGGCGATCCATAAGGTTATCAATCAGTTCTTGACGAGCTAATGCTTGCTCTTCTTCGCTGCTATCACCTTCGATAACGCGGAATAGAGGCTCAACATCTTGCTCAGAAAGCAGCTCTGTAATCTGATTCTTCGCGCTGTCTTCAAGTTTCACGCCTGAGAATAGTGCGGTAACAGCATCAGCAACCGGTGCGTATTGATCTTCTTCTTCAACGAAGGCTTCGTAATCGTAGAAGCGGTCAGGATCCAATAGACGCAGACGTGCAAAGTGACTCTCACGGCCCAATTGCTCAGGAGTCGCTGTCAGCAAAAGCACACCAGGAGTATTTTCTGCTAAGCCTTCTACCACTTGGTATTCGCGGCTTGGCTTGTCTTGGCTCCACTCAAGGTGGTGCGCTTCATCGACAACCAATAGATCCCACTCACCTTCAAGTGCTTGCTCATAGCGCTTGCGACTCTTACGTAAGAAATCTAACGAACACAGAACGTATTGCTGGGTATCAAATGGGTTATCTGATTCTGCAAAGGCTTCAATACAACGCTCTTCATCAAAGATAGAAAAGTGCAGATTGAAACGACGCATCATCTCAACTAGCCATTGGTGTTGTAGTGTTTCAGGCACCACAATCAAGATACGTTCCGCACGACCAGACAACACCTGTTGATGGATGATCATACCCGCTTCGATGGTTTTACCTAGGCCAACTTCATCGGCTAGCAAAACACGTGGCGCATGACGGCGGCCAACTTCATGAGCGATATACAACTGGTGAGGAATTAGGCCAGCACGCATACCACACAAGCCACGCATTGGGCTCTTGTGCTGTTGGTATTGATTGCTTAGTGCACGGTAACGCAACACGAAGTTATCCATACGGTCGATTTGACCTGCGTACAGTTTATCTTGTGGCTTATTAAAACGAATCTGGTTGCTTAAAAAGATTTCACGCAGAGTCACTTCTGATTCTTGGGTATCTTCGCGTGTACCTAGGTAGGTTAGTAACCCTTTATCTTCGATAACTTCTTCGACAGACAAAGACCAACCTTCTTGGCATTCGATGACATCGCCCACATTAAACGTTACTCGGGTTACGGGAGCATCCGTACGTGCATACACACGGTTTTCTTCTGATGCTGCAAACATTAGTGTCACTGTGCGAGCATCCATTGCTACAACGGTACCTAAACCTAAATCGCTCTCCGTATCGCTTATCCAGCGTTGCCCCAAAGCAAATGTCATGAATCGACTACCTCAATCTTATAGTTGGAATTTGGTCTTTTTAACTGATATTTGAAACAAGAATCTTACTGCTCTTGAACTAAAAATATAGCCAAAAATGCCTAGTTTGCAGCCACTTTTTAAGTGCGCTCTAGATAATAAATATCTCGAGAAAATGGTGCAGAAAAAGGTCGCTAATCTTACTCGATGCTGTGATTTAGGTCACGTCTAAAGGAGATGATTTCATGCTTTTTTTCTGTTTTCGCCAATGCAATCAAACTGTCAAAAAAACATGGTTAACCTATTGGTAGTAGATTGCTGCCGTTAGTGAACACGCCATGTTCACCGATCACAATATGGCAATATTTCTCTCGTTGAACTTTAGGTGAGCAGTTGACTATCACCAGAATGAGAGACTAACCTTTAAGTGAGCTTAATCTACGTTCAATCGATGCAAAGCAAGCCGCACGCGGCAAGGAGATGCTATGGGCGAGACCAACCGGAAGCTATTTGTTTTAGACACCAATATCCTACTTCACGAACCCTTCGCTATATTTTCTTTCCAAGAGCACGATGTCGTTATCCCCATGACAGTGCTAGAAGAACTAGACAGAATCAAAGACAGTAAGAGGGACGTTGCACGAGATGCGAGAATTGCGATTCGAACTCTCGAAGATTTATTCAGGGAAGCCACACCAGACCAAATATCGGAAGGCATCCCTTTTACTAAAGACATTAAGGCCTCAGGCAGTATCTCAATACTCGCCGATTACGAACTTCAAGAAAGCATCAAAGCCTTTGCCGACGACAAGGCAGGCGATAACCGAATCCTCAACGCTGTACTCTACCTTCAAAATAAACGTGCGCCACGTGAAGTGGTTCTCATCACCAAAGACATCAACATGCGTTTACGTGCAAAAGGCGCGGGCGTACGCTTCGTTGAAGATTATCAAACCGACCAACTCATCGATGATATCCAATACCTCACCAAAGGTTTCCAACAACTTGAGGGCGCATTTTGGGATGGTATCGACAATGTGGAAAGTAAGACCTTAGCTGGCAAAACCTTCCATACGTTAGCAAGAGAGCCTTTCGAACCTACCTTCCTCAACCAATATGTGATTGATGAAGAGAGCGACTTTGCAGCAAGAGTTGAAGAGATTGATACCGAAACCGTCACACTCAGAGACTTAAGCCGTGAACGCCTAATGAATCGCAGAGCCTGGGACATCACACCTAAGAATATTTATCAGGGAATGGCAATTGATGCGCTACTCGACCCAGATATTGACCTGGTGATCCTAACTGGCGCGGCAGGTAGTGGTAAAACACTGCTCGCGATGGCCGCAGCACTTGAGCAAACCATTGAGCGTAAACAGTTCGATAAGATCATCGTCACCCGAAACACGCCTGACATTGGTGAGTCTATTGGCTTCCTTCCTGGTACTGAGGAAGAGAAGATGCTGCCTTGGTTGGCCGCCGTCACCGATACATTGGAAGCGCTGCACAAAAACGACCACTGCACCGAAGGGTCAATGAAGTACATCTGTGATAAAGCCAATATCCAGTTCAAGTCGATCAACTTCATGCGCGGCCGTTCCATCCAGAATGCGTTTGTGCTTCTCGATGAGTGTCAAAACCTGACTGCTTCACAAATCAAAACCATCATCACCCGTTGTGGTGAAGGCACCAAGATTGTCTGCTCAGGGAACCTAGCGCAAATCGATTCGTCTTACCTAACCCCTGTAACTTCAGGTTTAACCTACATGGTTGAGCGTTTTAAAAACTTCGAAGGCAGCGCCAATATCCACCTCAATGGCGTGGTACGTAGCCGACTGGCAGAGTTTGCGGAAGAGAACATGTAATCACTTTTTGCTATTACTCCCCCCTCCTTTAAAAACAAAAAGCGCCTCACAATGGAGGCGCTTTTCAATTCTATTTTTGTGCTAACGTTGCTTCAGCGAGCCTGATTTACTCAGTACCACCAACCGTTAACGAATCTAGCTTCAATGTTGGTTGACCAACACCCACTGGCACGCTTTGACCAGCCTTGCCACATACACCAACACCACGGTCGATACTTAGATCGTTACCCACCATAGACACCTGCTGCATCGCTTCGATACCAGAGCCGATCAGTGTTGCGCCCTTAACGGGATGAGTGATCTTACCGTTCTCAATCATGTAGGCTTCAGAAGCTGAGAATACAAACTTACCAGACGTAATATCTACCTGACCACCACCGAAGTTTGGTGCGTAGATACCTTTATCGACTGTCGCAATAATCTCTTCTGGTGTGTGCTCACCCGGTAGCATGTAGGTGTTCGTCATACGCGGCATTGGAAGATGCGCGTAAGACTCACGACGACCGTTACCGGTTGGTGCAACACCCATTAAACGAGCGTTCAGCTTGTCTTGCATGTAACCTTTTAAGATACCGTTTTCGATCAACGTGTTGTACTGACCGTTAACACCTTCATCATCGACGTTCAATGAACCACGAAGGTCAGTCAATGTACCGTCATCGACAATCGTACATAAGCTTGAAGTAACTTGTTCACCAACTTTACCAGAGAATACTGAAGACTCTTTACGGTTGAAGTCACCTTCTAAACCGTGACCTACCGCTTCGTGCAGTAGAACGCCCGGCCAACCAGAACCAAGAACCACAGGCATTGCACCAGCAGGCGCGGCAACGGCTTCAAGGTTAACAAGCGCTTGGCGAATCGCTTCATCAGCAAATTGGTAAGCAACTTGAGTACCTTTGTCATCGCTTAGGAAGAAGTCGTAACCAAAACGGCCACCACCACCAGCACTACCACGCTCACGGCGATCGCCTTTCTGTGCAAGTACACTGATTGATAGACGAACAAGCGGACGAATATCGCCTGCGTAGGTGCCATCCGTCGCAGCAACCAGCATCTGCTCATGCACACCACTTAAGCTTACTGAAACTTCCGTCACCATAGGTTCTTTAGTGCGAATGTAAGCGTCCAATGACTTAAGAAGTTCTGTTTTTTGCTGTTTTTCCCAGCTTGCTAGCGGGTTAACTGCATCATAGTAAGTTTGGTTGGAGTTACGCTTGAAGGCCTGCACCTTTCCGTTTTGACCTTGCTTCGCGATACCACGAGCTGCAATCGCGCTTTGCTTTAGACCATCCAGTTGGATTTGGTCAGAGTAAGCAAAGCCGGTCTTTTCTCCTGATACTGCACGAACGCCAACACCGCAATCGATATTGAAAGAGCCGTCTTTAATAATGCTATCTTCAAGCACCAAAGATTCATGCCAGCTTGACTGAAAGTAGATATCAGCATAATCAATTTGGCGGGTAGCAATACTCGCCAATGTATCTGCGATATTTTGCTCCGTAAGCCCTGTTGGGTTCAGTAGCGCTTCTTCAATTTGATTAATGCTCATAGATGGCTCTTGTTTGTAATTAAAATTGATTGGTAAATCGAGTGTGTTGTGTGATTGGCATATTTTGCCTAATGGATTCACAACTGGATGTGTCTATCTCGACAACCATACTTTTAGGATCTTGGTCTAACTGTGCGACCACTCTTCCCCAGGGATCAACCACCATAGAGTGTCCCCATGTTTCTCTTTGGCAAGGGTGCTTACCACCTTGCCCTACCGCAACAATCCACGATTGTGTTTCGATTGCCCGGCATCTTAACAGTGCTTCCCAATGCGCCTGACCGGTTACCGCAGTAAACGCCGCTGGTACCACTATGATCTGCGCGCCTTGCTTGCGTAACTCTGAATACAAGTGAGGAAAGCGCACATCATAACAAATACTTAAACCTAAGTGACCAAAAGGCGTTTCTGTTGTCACAACTCGGTCACCCGGAGTGAAAATATCAGACTCTCGATAGCACTTGCGAGCATCGGCGACATCAACATCGAACATGTGTAGCTTGTCGTAGTGAGCCACTAAACTGCCAAAGTCGTCTATCACCAAAGTCGTGGTAGTGACACCTCTCGCTGTGCTTATCGGCATACTGCCCACAATGATCCAAATGCGATGAAGCTTGGCTAACTCAGCCAGCTTCTTCTGCAGTGGGCCATCATTTAGGGACTCAGCATACTGGTGGTAATCAGCTTTGCTACCAAATACCAATGCATTCTCTGGGCACACGACCCATTTAGCCCCTAACGCTTTGCACCTAGCTACCTCTTGGGCGAGATAATCAAGGTTACAGTCAGGGTCTGGGCCCGAAGTCATTTGAATCAAACCAACACAATCCATGTGTACTGCTTCTCCATTCATTATGATTCAGAAATCACTATTTATCTGTATATTAGGGCTTACTTTTACTCTGCCAACTTTCTTAGATTTTCTGGAAGTTGGAACTCACCAGAGCTACGAGAAAGCTCACTTACCGTTGGTGAATCCAGAGGACCTTTCACCGAGTAATTAACCTGAGTAAAGACCTCAACAACCGGTGAAATCACCGTAGTTACCGCCAACACATACAACGCTGTTTGAGGCGTTACCGCAAACGCTGTCAGTACAGGAATACCCGACGTGATATCTGGCGTAAAGTTTACTTCTGCATCTACCTGACGAGTATTTAGGTTAGCGATACCTTTGATCTTCATCTCTCCCGCCACGGCATCCATGTTCAGGTCATTGGTCAAGAATATACCGTTTTGAATCTTGCCCGAGCCTGTAATACTGTTAAATGCCATGCCTTTATCAAACACATCAGAGAAATCGAGCTGCATTTTACGGATGATCGAATCTAAGCTAAACAAACCAAGTAAGCGAGCTGCCCCGCTCACATCTGAAATAATACCTTTACCGAACTTGGTTTTTACGTCGCCATCTAGAGTATCCATCTTAATACCCCAAGGTGAACCGTCCCAGTCAAGTTGAGCTTCTAGCTCAAATGGTGCTTTTTGAATCCCCGAGGTGATGCCAAAGCGCTCCATCAACTCACTGTTGTTTTCACCTTCCACATCAACTTTCAGCGAAGAATGACTCTTGTCACCATTCAATTCCCACCAGCCACTGACATCTGCTTTGTTGCCGCCACTGCGTACCTGAATTTTCTTCCACGCAAGGCGATTGTCTTCTCTCGCCAGCTCAAAATCCACTTTGCCAACTTTATAGCCTTGTAGCCAAAAGTCATTCAGGGTTAGCTTGAGATTCGGCATCACATCATGAATCTTTCGATCCAACTCAGAGATCAACGGTGCTTCTTGCTCTTTACGTTGCAGCAATGGCTCTTGCTTTGATTTATCACTCCATTCAGGAACAAACAGGTGCAAGCGATCCAATGACACGGTTAAATCATAAGGAGGCAGATAGTTAATATCCCCTTCTAACTCTTGGCTCGATACTTCCATTTGCCAAGCTTGTTTATTCTTGCGTGCACTAAAATCAACATCATTCCAAGCAATACCACCAAGAATCAGCTCTTTACTTTCAAAAGTCACACGACTTGGAGCAGGAATTGTTGGTGTGTTCATTTGGCTTAAAACAGCAGTTGATGGCTGTACCGGCTCCATGATCACCGAAAGCCAATCATCAGCATTAAACTTATCCGTACGAATCAATGCATGGTGCCCAACCACAGGGCTAATTTTATAGCCGCCTCGACCTAGCACTAGGTTGGTCGCGGTTAACTCAGGCACATCACCTGTGATATCAATTTCAGCTTGGTACTTGGTATTCGGCAACTGCAAACGCGCAGTAATCGCTTCTTGGTTACCCGATGCTTGTAGCCTTGCAGAACCACTCTCTAATGACTTTTTCGCCAGTGGGTATGGGTAATCGCTCGCGAGATATTTTAGGTCAGACTGTAAATCTAATTGGTAAGTAAAGCCGATGTCATTCAATTGGATATCAATCTGGCTTTGCCATTGCGCATGACCAGATAGACGACTCAACCATTGCTCTCCAATATAAGGCTCTAAAGGTTTCACATCCCAATCGCCCAGAACGTCAATATCAACTGCATAGCCAGGGCCATCATTCTGCCCTTTAAAATCAATAGAGATGCCTTGTTTAAGCAAGTCTGCCGCTAAACCATTCGCTGTCACAACATCATTATCAAACTCGATACGACCCGTGGTGTTTTCTAACACCATTGGTGGCGCTTCAATTTCAACATGGTTGCCGCTTAGGTCAGCGTAACCCCACGCTCTGGCTTCTTTATCAGAGTCGAATGGGATATTAAGCTGGAATTCGGAAGAGACATCACCGCTCACTTGAAGTGCGGTTAACGCAGCACCCACGGAGTCAACCAGTGGCGAAGCCGTCATGTAATCACGTACCGCATTACCTGACGCGGTGGCCTTTGCTTCTATCTCGATATGGCCGCCTTCACCCAAATAAGGAATACGACCTGTGATTCGATCGGCAGTCACATCCATTAATTGTGCAGAGCGAGAATCGAGATGCATCGCATCATTCTCAAACAATAGATCAAGTTGCAGGTCTGTAATCGGCGGCCATGCGGTATCAAAGCTAAATTTAGCGTCCTCTAATCGAGCCCAAACTTGAAAAATACCATCGTGATTGGTGTACGGATAGTTATCCAATTGACCGTGCCACAGCAACTTCACCGTATCAGCCTTACCCGCCTGAATCGCAGTAGATAGGTAATCAGTCAGGTCTTGCCCAAGCGCTAAGGTCGGTAGGTAACGCCATGTTTCGCCAACGTTGTAAGCGTCTGCTTCACCATAAAATGATAAGTAAGGGCTCGCATCTTTAGGGAAATCTAATCGAAACGCACCTAACACTTGTAAATCTGGCGTGGCTGCCGTGACTTTATCAGACCAAAGCTTCCAGCCGCTCTCGTCTTGCTGCCATACAATATCAACTTGACCTTGCTTGATGTTTAAAGGCGCTTGGAAAACATCGCCATACGGGAATACATCGTCAATAACATGTAGGCTGGCTTTTGCTTCGGTCATAGAGCCGAACACGCTACCAGAAACTTGGCTAAAGCCCGGTACTAAATCCCATTGCTCAATCGCAAGATCAGAAAAACTGGCGGAGTAACGTAGGCTCTCGATACCAGATTCCATCGATAGACGAATATCAGAGACCGTACCGCCCGGAGACAGCACATTTATCATCTTGGTTGACTCTTCTGAGTCTGGCAGCAGCTTAATCAGTGGTGTGATGGTCGAAATATCAAGCTCAGAGACGTTAAGCAGCCAAGGACCTTGTTGCCATTTAAATGCTACATCAAGCTCAGGCCAAGGCGTGTCATCGGTTCTCAAGTTAAGAGAGTGAACATTCACTTGCCAGCCATCATCGATTGGAGACAACTTAAACACGCCTGATTCAAGCATCAAGTCATGCTTACCGTCTTCGTTCCAGGTCAATTCTGAAGGCAGCACTTCGACGTAGGCGCTGACTGGCTTGCTATTACGTAGCGTGAGCCAGCTATTTAGACTCAAGGTCCCCGTTTCAATGCCAGACTCCGCCTGCATGTAACGGGTTAACCAAGGTTTTATAGAGATGTTATCTGCACTGACATAAAACTCACCAGTCACATCAGTGAGTGAGCCGCCATCAATAAAGTTAGCGCTTACTGACAAAGAGTTGAGGTTAGCGTCTTTGATACTCACCACGCCTTCTGCAAGGTGGTGTTTACCTGAGTTCTGCCACTTTAAAGTTTCGATATCAAGCTGACGCTCTTCATCAGAAACAGCACGATACAAAATGGTGGAATCTTTCGCGGTGACGTCGACCAATGTTTTCAGCAGCAGGTTATCGAGCTCATTCACCACTCGCTTAGAAGAGCCAGAGTCTTTGGGTTTATCTGTCTCATTTTGCCCAGCAAACAGGTCAATAGAACGGATATCAAGATACATCTGATTCATAACCAGATCGGCTACAACCGGACGCATCTGAACGAGCGATTGAATCAAGTCAAACTCGACTTCAACACGCTCAACAGAGAAGGTTACATCTTCTGCATTAGGAAGGCTGGCTTTTACACCTTGCAACGCGATGGAGGGGTGAGTGTTACGCCAAAAACCACCCACGTCTTGAATAGAAAACTCAAAACCAGAATGTTGATTTACCCAAAGCTCAATTTCAGATTGATACTTGTTTAAATTGGGTAAGGCTACACGCAGTGTAGTAACAGCAATGGCTAGCGTTACTAAGAGAGTAACCACTAACCATAAGCATGCACGTAGAATCAGAGTAACGCTTGAGCTCACAAAATTTCCATTACATCATAACAACATCAAACTGCTCTTGTATGTACAGAGGCTCAGCCTGGATTTTAACTTGTTTACCAATAAACACTTCAAGCTCAGCAAGCGCATGAGACTCATCGCCTTCTAGCGCTTCAGCAACCGCTGCTGCAGCATAAACCACAAACTTGTCAGCATCGTAGGCACGGTTGACACGAGTGATCTCTCGAAGTATCTCATAACAAACGGTTTCAACTGTCTTCACGCTGCCACGACCTTCACAAGCAGGACAACTCGAACACAGAATATGCTCAATACTTTCACGAGTGCGCTTACGCGTCATCTCTACTAAACCAAGCTGTGTGAAGCCATTAATGTTGGTCTTTACACGATCTTTGTCTAATGCACTCTCTAAAGAAGTTAGTACTCGCTTACGGTGGTCTTCCGACAGCATATCGATAAAGTCGATTATGATGATACCGCCTAAGTTACGTAAACGTAGCTGACGAGCAATCGCTTGTGTCGCCTCTACATTGGTATTGAAAATCGTCTCTTCTAAGTTACGACGACCAACAAACGCGCCGGTATTGATATCAACCGTAGTCATTGCTTCCGTTTGGTCGATGATCAGATAGCCACCAGACTTGAGCTCGACTTTACGATCCAGAGAACGCTGAATTTCGTTCTCAGTATCGTACATATCAAAGATAGGCTTATCACCTTCATACAGTTCAAGCTTATCAGTCAGCTCAGGCACATATTCAGAGGTAAACTCTTTTAGGTTTTCATACTCAAGGCGAGAATCGACCTGAATCTTGCTCAGTTCCGTTCCCACGAAGTCACGCAAGATACGCTGACTTAAACACAATTCGCCGTACAAACGAGTACGCGCTTTATGCTTGCCACGGCGTTCCAATACCTTGAGCCATAAACGCTTCAGGAATGCCGCATCTTGTGCGAGTTCGTTTGAATCAGCGCCTTCTGCAGCAGTACGGATAATAAATCCACCATGCTCATCACAGTAATGGGAGACGACCTTCTTAAGACGATTACGCTCGGATTCGCTATCGATACGTTGAGAAACACCAACGTGACTCGCTCCCGGCATAAACACGAGGTAACGAGATGGCAGAGTGATATCAGTGGTTAGGCGAGCACCTTTGGTACCAAGCGGGTCTTTTACGACTTGAACCACAATGTCTTGCCCTTGACGAACAAGCTCTGAAATATCGCGAACCTGAAATTGCTTCTTTTCATTTTCAGCGACACATTCAGTGTGGGGGACAATATCAGAGGCGTGTAGAAAAGCTGCTTTCTCAAGACCGATATCCACAAACGCAGCCTGCATTCCCGGAAGAACACGACTAACGCGACCTTTATAGATATTTCCTACGATTCCGCGTCGAGCGTCTCGTTCGATATGGATCTCTTGAAGAGTTCCCCCTTCAATCATGGCCACGCGAGTTTCACTCGGGGTCACGTTCAGCAACAATTCAGCACTCATGGTGCACCTCAGATTAGTAATTATAAGAATTCTTGCAGTAGCTGGTCCGTTTCAAATAAAGGTAAGCCGACAACGGCGTAATAACTACCTTCGATTCGGGTGACAAAGCGCCCACCCAAACCTTGGATCCCATAGCTACCGGCTTTATCGCATGGCTCCCCTGTTTGCCAGTATTGTTCTATTTCTTTTTCACTGAGGGGTTTAAACCATACGTCGGTAATAACGATTTCTGTTTTTTGTTTTTCTTGTGAAACCACTGAAACAGCCGTCATCACTTGATGTCGTTCATTCGCTAGCTGAGTCAGCATACGCTTAGAGTCAGAAAAATCAGCGGGTTTCTCGAGTACTTGCCCTTGGCTTACCACTACAGTGTCAGAGCCAAGCACCACTATTTCAGAATCAAGAGAAATAGCATCAGAACTAACAACTACAGTATCAGAACTAGGAGCTACATGCTGCTTTTCAGAAGGATTCGTTGTTAATAAAGACAGCGCAGCTAGAGCTTTATCTAAAGATAGTCGCTTAACGTACTCTTCGGCGGTTTCTTGAGTGTGTTTACACTCTTCAACATCGGTGACTAAGACAGAAAACTCATAACCGAGTTGAGATAGTAATTCTTTGCGGCGCGGCGAACCGGATGCCAAAACTAAATGTTTCTTTTCCATCGTCACGCTACCTCACATGCCAATGGCGACGTACGCGTCTCATCAACAAGAACATCCAAGGCCAAAGTATACAGTTTATCAATGCACTCCATAACGATAATGGATTGAAGACAACATCTTGAATCAAATATTCACCGAAGAATATCAGTACTTCAAACAATACCGTTAACGCTGCAATGATCATGGCTTGTTGCCACAGCGCCATATTACGAATGACGAGGAAGTTTAACGCAACAATGTACATCACTATTGCCATCATCATGCCTCGAATACCTAATGTCGAACCAATCAAAAGGTCCCACAAAAGGCCCAGAATCAAAGCGCTGCCTACATTAACACGATGAGGTAAAGCCAGAACCCAGTAACAAGTAACCAGCAGTAACCAAGACGGCCTGAACAGGTCTAAACTACCCGGCCATGGAATGGTTTGCAGAATAAGCGCGATCAATAATGAACAGCCAATTACTGTCTTGCTTCTTAAAACGCTATTGGCCATTTTCATCCTCTAACATTGCTTGCTCTATGTTGGATTGATCGGTCTGTTTCTGTTTGTTTTCGTCAGGCCACACAAGCAGCAGATATCTAAGCTTATCAAACTCAACCACAGGTTCCGCTTTGATTACCGCAAACTCACGTTTCGGATCGTAATCAACCTTAGAAACATAAGCGACTGGGTAACCTTCTGGATAAACACCACCAAGGCCTGACGTTACCAAGAGATCTTCTTCCTGAATGTCAGTACTGGTTGGAATGTGCTCTAGCTGAATTTCATCAATCATGCCATTACCAGAAGCAATCACACGGATATCGTTACGGATAACTTGGACGGGAATCGCATTGTTTGCATCCGTCAGCAGCAAGACTCGGCTATTGTGAGCCGCAACAAACGTCACTTGACCAACAATACCTTTCTCGTTGATCACCGGCTGTCCTTCATACACCCCATCAATCTGACCTTTATCGATCACAACTTGATGACGATATGGAGAGGTATCCACGGCCATAACTTCAGTAACGACTTTCTTTTCATCACGTATAAACGGGGAGCCTAATAGCTTACGAAGGCGCTTATTTTCTTCTTGATATTGCTCAAGCAGAATAAGTTCGCTCTTCAGTCGCAAGACTTCTCGCTTCATCTTATGGTTTGATTCGATCAGCCCTTTACGAGTGCTAAAACGGTCGTATACACCGTCAAACATCGTACGAGGTAGGTTTGCTGCATATTGAATTGGGGCAACCATGCTGTTCAATAGATAGCGGACATTTGAGAAAGCATCTAAACGACTATCAGCCAGCATAAGGCTGGCTGATAAAATTACAGCAAAAAACAGGCGCAATTGTAGAGAGGGACCTCTACCAAAAATTGGCTTCATTCTATATTTGATCCTAGAGCTACATTTGATCCTATAGACAAGGTCCTAGGCTCTTTACATAAAACTAGATAATAAAAGAGCCTAACACTAGATATTATTCTTCGCTAAACAGATCGCCGCCGTGCATGTCGATCATCTCTAGGGCTTTACCGCCACCTAGAGCAACACACGTTAGTGGCTCTTCTGCAACAACAACAGGAATGCCTGTCTCTTCTGTTAGCAGACGATCAAGGTCTTTAAGCAGTGCACCACCACCTGTTAGTACCATGCCGTTTTCTGAGATATCAGAAGCAAGCTCTGGTGGACACTGTTCAAGTGCAACCATTACTGCAGATACGATGCCAGATAGAGGCTCTTGAAGTGCTTCAAGGATCTCATTTGAGTTCAGGCTAAAGCTACGAGGCACACCTTCAGCAAGGTTGCGACCACGTACTTCGATCTCTTCTACTTCATCGCCAGGGTAAGCTGAACCGATTTCATGTTTGATCTTCTCTGCCGTCGCTTCACCGATCAAGCTACCGTAGTTACGACGAACGTAGTTGATGATCGCTTCATCAAAACGGTCACCACCGATACGTACAGAAGATGAGTAAACCACACCGTTTAGAGAGATAACCGCAACTTCAGTAGTACCACCACCGATATCTACAACCATTGAACCCGTTGGCTCAGATACGCGTAGGCCAGCACCAATCGCTGCCGCCATTGGCTCATCGATTAGGTAAACTTCACGAGCACCAGCACCCAGTGCAGATTCACGGATAGCACGACGCTCAACTTGCGTTGAACCACAAGGTACACAAACCAAAACGCGAGGACTTGGTTTAAGCACACTGTTGTCATGCACTTGTTTAATGAAGTGCTGAAGCATTTTTTCCGTTACGTAGAAATCAGCAATTACGCCGTCTTTCATTGGACGGATCGCTGAAATGTTACCAGGCGTACGACCAAGCATTTGCTTAGCAGCGTGGCCCACAGCAGCGACACTTTTTGCAGAACCCACACGATCTTGGCGAATAGCTACAACTGAAGGCTCATCAAGAACAATGCCTTGGCCTTTGACATATATAAGGGTATTGGCAGTACCTAAATCAATCGATAGGTCGTTTGAAAACATGCCACGAAGTTTTTTAAACATACTCTTCGCTCATCCTGCAAGAATTAGAAGACAAAAATTGCACTAAATGTACCAATGCCTTGCTGTCACGGCAAGGCATTGAAGTATAAACATGGACTGAAATCCGTAATTTCTTACAGATTCCTAACTTAACCATCAAAAATTATATTATTACTGACCTGTTAAGCCAGTTTCACCTCGGTAGATCACTCGATCGTTACCACGGTAGATGCCGAATGTGACGACAGTTGAGGGATCTTCATCGCCTAACTGACGCCAATTGTATTGCAACCAAGGTTGATCTTCGTAATCTGTCGAACATGATATCTCATTTTCGCCCGTCTTCTTGCTTGGCTTCGAGTTGCCCATTCTTGACCATAAACGAACTTGCTCGCGCGGTGTATCTTTACCAGCAGGCGTATTTTGATCCGCGGTGACCTCTTCTTCACCATTATCGACGCTGCCACTGCCGTTAAGCGAAGCTAACGTGGTTATCGCCCCGTCACTGTGCCAAATCACTTGTTTACAAGCTTTTGAACCATCAAAGGCGCTGCGATTATCATCATCGTTGACGACAAATTCGCTGCCATCCCAGAACTCAGCTCGCAATGGAATAGTTAAGGTAATGCCTGAGTTGCCGCCAATATCATCTAGGGCCATTCGACCATATCGAGCAGGAGGTTGAACCAGAAACTCTGCAGAGTCTGTCAAAGTATCAGAATCAGTAAATGACACGGGATCAACGCCATCTACCGTCAAACCAAAATGTGTGACTGTAGAGTTAGCATCTGATGTATTAAAAGGATTATCCTTGCGGCTAATCCCATCAGTCCCCGTAACTCGCTCAAGAATAGCGGCACCATCGTTCAACAACCAATGCTTGCGATCTGTAGACCAAGCCCCAGCATCAGTATCTAGTAAGAACCTATTATCGACGGCTGTGTCATCTAGAACCCCAAATGTCGCCTGTAAGTCTGGATGGAAGAAGCGATAATTGTTGAGCGCGTTGCCGACACTGCTTTCACCAGATGCCATTGGGAACACTTGATGAACGCTTGAGTCATAAGGCTGACCTAAATAAGCAATGTCGTTTTGATTAGCGACATGCCATTCAGGGTTCTCTTGCAAGAAGTATTTCGGATAGAAACGGCCAATGGCTAAGCGGCCATCCTCAATCTTAAATGCCTGACTGCCCAAATACACTGACTTACCAATGTCCCCACTACCAAATTGGCGTGCAATCGGAGCTTGGACAGTCAACTCAAAAGCACCCACTTCTGATACGGCCTGAGGTACTTTAACCTCTCCCTCCTTCCAAACAGCTCCTTCCGGAAGTGTCGTATTTAACAACTGCCCATCAACGCCTTGCACAGGGTATAAAACATGGTTACCCATCAACAGATCACTTTCTTGGTAATTTCTCGCAACTGAATTATCGTATTGATAAGCAACTACCGTTGTTTCAAACACCTCCCCTGCTGCGACAAATCCTCTAGAACACTGCTCAGTTGTATCCGAGCAATCCCCCTTGGTTCCCGCATGATTGTAAGCACTTAATCTGAGGCCAGCAGGAAAACTTACAAAACTCTTAAAGCCTGAAGAATCATCAATATCAGCCACACGTGCTTTAAGTTTAATTTTCCCTACTTCAGCGTATCTTATTTTAAACGCAGCGCTTCCTTTGTTATCAAAATACACATCCTTTAGCTTTGTATTACTCGTATTCAACTCGAAAGGTTGGCTCCAAAATAGCTCTCCACTCTTGCGTTTTTTCTGATAGATAAACGAAACAGGTTTTGAACGATCAACAGGTGCTACTTCATACTCGATCGACATATTAACGTCTCTTGAGAGCCCTTCTTGACTGGTGTTTTGACTACAAAATGACAAATAATTATCACCAGGACTCTGTTTGCTCGCCACAATATCCTTAACTTTTACAGCTAGAACATGACTTGAGAAAGTGACTTCACAATTGGCAACAGATAACGGTCCTCCGTTAATACGGCATCGTGCTTCATCAAAACCAGATTGAGGGATTGAACTTTTGGCAATACCCAATTTGACTTTACCAGCTCGCTCTCCTTTCAATTTAAGACGAACTTCATTATCGAATCTAACTGATGTTCCTCCTTCCCAGTTTGCGACATCACTCCCTTGCGCAGGCAACAAGTCAACCGAAAGAGCAGGCAGAGAACCATCGTTATATGCATCTCGAGGATACAACTTAGAGCAACTCTCATTTAAACAAGCCCTCAAAGTAATATCTGAGCTTTGGCAGGTACTGCCCGACCCCGCGTAGTCAAACTCAAAATGATGGATACCTTCTGTGATTTTTTGGTGCTTGTCGGCACAGACTTGAAAGTTGTCGAGATCATGGACATTGGTCAACGACCCAGTTGAAGCCGTAATAGATACACGAAAGTTTTCCGGTATGACGGATTGACCATAACGCTGCATTACATCGAATCGAGGGATCACTGTTTGCCAGAGGTTAGTATCTCCAACCATGCGCTTTACTGTCACAAACACTTTCCCAGAGTCTCGGGAATCAATGATCATTTTATAGCGATGTGCTTGCCCTTTACGCCCATCTAAATTGCCCAGGCTATGATTACCTTTTATATAACGATACCCAACGACCCAATTACCAGCGGCATCCTGTCGCCCAGAACCTCGTAGCGCGACATTATTGGGGGTAAAACCAGGACCTATATCGGTTCCACCCGAGCGAGCATAGTTACCATACTCATCAATACCCAAGCCAAGCCACCCCCCAGCAAAGCCCTGAATCCCGGGTTTGAGCCCGTAACCCAAAGGGCCGCCAAAAGCCCCCGTTTGCGGTGGAACACTCGCATCAGAAAGTACCAACGCTAGGCCATCGGCACCGCTACCAGAGTGAGCATAATGATCAAATTCCACTTCCAAATAGTTATCGTCTGATGGAAACAGATAGTTATAAACAGCGGCCGTAGCTTGATCGTACCTCAATGAATTCATTCTAAAGCGACCATTTTCCACATGCGGTTTGATGCTATTTTTATAAGCAACGATCGACCAATTGTCGGTATTACTCGAGCTGAATGTCTCTTTTGGCAAATATTCACAACGAGCAGGCTGTATTTCTTGGTCTTCAATCACACTCTGATCACTGACGGTCAGCATTTGAGTATTCACCCTGCCACTGATCACAGAGCCATTATTGAGGCTTACATAAGACTTGGCGTATACATACCCTGATATTTTTGACTGTTGCTGAGATGACCAACTGTAATTTAACTCGACACCATTTCGAGAAACCAATATCAGTTGAGCTTTAGAATCTGCATACTCAATCTGTGAGCCATTTAACTGGGCTGTTTTTTTCACATGAATTTTGACATGGCCGTGTATGATGATACGCGAGCCGTCATGCATACCGAGATCTTCAATCCAATGCTCACCATCAAAAAAATGAATCACAGAAGCTTCATAAAGCACTAAGCTTTTTATTTTATGCTCAGAAGTCATGAAAGCAGCATGACACCCCTGAAAACCGGTAAAGAATTTCAAGTCTGGTGAATAAATGTTTTGCGGTGCAGTACAGCTAACACTGTCACGACCACTGGCCTTTTGAAAAGGCTTTAATTGCAATGCTGGGTATTGTGTATAACTTATCGAACAAGCTCTACGGCCGCCATATTGATCGTCGCATGAGGTAGAGGGCATATAGTTAAAGCCACGACAGAAATGCAAATCGAGGCCTTTTGTTCCTTTGATGGTGGCATCATTGTAGACAAAAAGCTGACTCGCATTTCTTGATAAACTACACTGTATACCTCTATTCGCATGTCCCTGCACAACATTTGGAAAGTGCTCAATACCGATTTCATCGTAAGCGTACGAAGGTGTAGCCACACCGAATGCCACAACACACAAAAAGAAAAAAATCACCGAGGGAAAGCGAATGAGTATACTAATCACGAAGCCATACCTCTTGAATGCGCTGCACTTGGTTAATACCCGAACCACAAATTACCGAAGACTCTAAAACATAGAAAACAAAGCCATCAAGCTCTCCCTGATTGGAGCACTGTACTCGCTCAAGAGAACAGTTTACCGAAACTGTATCAACCATAGAGCTTGCTACCGTAAAAATCCCACCACCAGGCTGAAGATCGTTACTACTACAAACACTGGCAACAGCAGAAGAAGCCTGGGGATCAGGATCCGGATAAAACTGAGTCATAACGTACTCATTAACCGAATGGCTGAGTAACCAAGCTTGCGTGCCAAGTACAACTCGAGTGTTTGAATCATTATCAGACCAACTCGTTCGACTCAAACTTGTCGCTAAGAAACCAAGCACCACGATAACAAAAATGACCATGATTAGCGCGCTACCTCTTTGGCTTGTTTTACGGGACATTAATCACCTGTATATCTTGCTCAAATACTGTGGATTCATTATTTTCTGAAAACTCAAGGGTCAACTTAACAACACCATTCCGCTGAACATCCGCAGGTTGATAACTCAGAGTACTATTCTCACTCATAACTCGATCGCTTATTGTGACACTATTACGAGTTAATAAATTACCGCTCGCAAGGCAATATTCCACAAGGTTATTTGAGTCAAAAATGTAATGCCTTTTACCCACAGATTCACTGACAAGAGTATTGGCTCCGTTTGGAATAGAAAAGTATGCAGCGGATGCACTTGGAGGAACTACATTATTGAGGGGGTATATATTATTTAGGTTGCTGATATCAGTATGTGGTCTAGTCGGGTTTATAACCAGTGACATAGATTGTAATGAGCTGCTTGTCGCTCCTGTATCACTAACTAAAAAGTTAATATCTGCTCCCGAGGTAGCGTAAAAACCTGAATCAACAATTGGATAAAATGATACGCAACCGCTACTTACAGAAGCAGGAAACAGATTAGGTACAGCATGCCTCACTTCACGCGAAAGCTTTTCCAGTACAAACCTAGCTTCGGTTTGTAGTCGAAAGCGCTCTACAGAGCCAAAATAGCCTCTCATTCCAAGTTCAGTAAAATTCGCGACACCAAGCAAGACAATACTTGAGATGACAATAGCTAAAATCATCTCTATAAGCGTAAACCCTTTCCCTTTCATTAGTACTCCCCTTTATAAGCAATTAAAGTGATAGGAGAGTTATTGCTGGCAGTAATTGTTAACGTAAACTTCTGCATCGAAGCTGTTGGCGTATCGTTGGTAACAACCAAATCCACATCAAAATTCGTATAAGTGCTGCCGAGTTCAATTGGAGTACCAGAGCTCACCGAACCGTAATCTCTAGCTAAAAGATCGGTCATAATACTTTGACCTAATGCTGAAGCTCGGTTGGAATAATTCACTTGTCCTGAAAGCGCGGATTGTGGTGCAAGAAAAGTAGAAAATGCGAGCATAGCAAAACCAAGTAGTACAATAACAATGATCGACTCGATAAGCGTAAAGCCACTATTGACATACTTCATGGGCATACCTGATTACTTGGATAAACAAAGCCTTGAGAATTGATACAAACCCAAGCCCTATCTGAACTATTATTTGATGAAATGGTAATTTGAACGCCAGCTGAAGCGGCGCTCTCAGGGTTACCCAATAAGTTGAATTCTATTGGGGAAGAAGTATTAGAGAGCGGTTTAGATGAAAACGTGTAATCAACACTAGAAATAACATCACTTCTAGTTTCGGCTAGATTGTCACAGCCCGATTGAGAGCCAAGGCAACCATTAGCTGCCACCAAACGTAAGCTTTCAGCCCCAGACACAAACATATCCATATTCGATTGCATTCTATTGAGCTGAATCTGTCGAACAACAGAAGAAACCTGCTCTTGAAGCGCATATAACTCATAGCTTTGGCGTCCACTAAAGCGGCTAATGGCTGTTGCACCAAGAATAGCAAGCAAAAGAATCACCACAATCAATTCCACTAGAGTGAAACCTTTGTTTGGCTTTATGTCCATATACATCCTAAGTAGCTCAATAGCAGCTCTACATTACAAGATAGAATAAAAACAATGAATATATCTATTGTGAATATTAGAGGTTTATTAGTTTATTCCTAAAATAAAAAAGGCCAGCAAAGCTGGCCTCAATTCGCTACAAAAGCTTTAGTTACTTGAGTTACAACCATCACCAACAGTAACAAATGTTGTTGCTGCTGTATCTGCGGTTGTACCAGTTGCTTGGTTGTAAGTTACAACACACGTTACATCAGTACCGTTAAAACCAAAACTAATGCTATCAGCAGACGCGCCAGAAACCGTACCTGTAACTTGTGTCCAATCAGTCCCTAACCCAGTTACCGCAGCAACAATACCTGCAGACGTCGCAGTCGGGTAACCAAATGCTGTAGCGATACCTTCAACAGCTGCGCCAGATGAAACAGACTCTTCACCTTCAATTGCAGATTTACCATAAACAATACCGGCCGCACCATCAATAGCCCCCTTCAAACCTTGGAGTGAAGCATTTCGAGCATCATCTTGCAGGTTTAGGAAACGCGGTGCCGCAGTTACAGCAAGAATACCAAGAATAACAATTACAACCACTAGTTCGATTAGGGTGAAACCGCCTTGTCTTTTCATAGTTAAGCTCTCTCTATGTTTTATTTTACGCAGACTTACTGCAAAGTTACGGTCACACGACCAGTTGTAATTTCGTAAACAAATTCATGCTCGGTACTACCCTCTAATTGAACGTAGGTACAGGTTGCATCACCAGAATTTGCTTGCGCTGAATATTTGTAGTTTGAGTTGTTCGCGATATCTGCAATAGGACCAACTTTCGGTGGGTTTTGCAGCAAATTTTCCATCAACTCAGAGCATGCTTTATCTGAAATAGTTTGTGGGGCAGTGCCCGATTTATTATTCAGAGTCCATGGGTAGCCATCTCGGAAGCCAGTCTCAAGATTGCTACTGTTCTTCGAACGGGTTAACCAAAAATCAACACCATCGTAATTAACGGTGTTGTACCTTTCGGAACCGATCGTCTCTGAGGGTCTCGCTTGTGCTTCCCACTGTGCTCTCGCCGACAAAACTGCCGTTGCAAAACCACCAGCGACACCTTCAATACTGGATTTCTTGGCTTCATCCGTGACATCGAGAAAACGAGGCAACGCAGCAACCGCCAATAGCCCCACTACAACGATCACGATCACTAACTCAACAAGTGAGAAACCCCTTTGATTTTTAAGCATTTCTACCGACTCGACTTATTATTAATTTGCATTATACATCTACCAATTTCTAACACCAGATAAATACGTCAAATTATCTACAAAGCCAAAATATTGGCTGTAACATTGAATCTTTCGTTCTTAAGCAGGATATCTATATGATATTTATCGCCATAATGATAAACACAATGAAACTGCATGTTATCACTTTGGTCTTCAACCCTTGGCGAGTCTAACCCCAGAATGCTCTTCGGTGGATATAATTGGTCTAGCCAGTAATGACAGTCTACCTTCGAGCCCAGAATCGGCATTACCCACCCGGTGCTGCTGTAACTTTTGGGAGATTCAGAGTCGCTTTGTTGTTCTGCGCCTTTTAACAAATAGTGTTGTTTGAATCGATTTGCTTGCTCAAGGATACGCTTACTCGCCACGATTAATGCCGTATTGGTCGCATCTTCTTCTAGTGACTCCCATGCAGAAAGCAGCCCTATAATTAGAAAAAGAATCACCACAGTCCAAATAACAAAACGTGAACGTTGTAGATTCTTTAGCATTCCTTAACCTTTGATTGCATCCAGCATTCCCCACATCGGTAAGAAAATACCAAGAGCAAGAATCAACACCATGCCTGCCACTATGGTTAGCAAGATCGGTTCAATTCTGGCGGTTAAAGTTTTCAGGTCATAATCGACTTCTCGATCATAATAGTCGGCTACTTCAAGCAATAACTCATCGATACGACCAGTCTCTTCACCCACCGAGATCATTTGAATGACCAAAGGTGTGAAAATTTCACTGTTAATCGCCGTCGAAGAAACCGTACTACCCGCTTCGATAGCCGACTTCATGGCTTGTACCCGCAGCTCTAAAAAGCGGTTGTCCAATGCTTCTGCCGATAGCGCTAAAGATTGGTTGAGCGGCACACCGGCTTTCAGCATCAACGCAAAGGTACGCGAAAAGCGTGACAGCAATGCTCGGTTCACGACCCCACCGATGACAGGTATCTTTAAGCGAATCCTGTCCCACTTCTCTAGGCCTTTATCTGTCTTTACCCAAGCTTTAAACGCAAAGATAAGACCAAAGATCACACCGAGCATGATTTCCCAGTAATTAACAAAGAAGTCAGACATACCAATTAAGACACGTGTCGCTAATGGCAAATCGACACCAAACCGTGCGAACATGCTAGAGAATTGTGGAATCACCTTGATGTTTAGTATGAACATCGCGATCAAGATAAAGCTAATCACGAAGGTTGGGTAACGCATCGCGGTCTTGATTCTCTTTCGGGTCTCGACTTCTTGTTCGTAGTAACCCGCTAATTGCAGCAAGGCCAGATCAAGACGACCTGTATTTTCACCAACCCCTATCATAGAAACAAACAGTGGGCTAAACACTTTAGGATGCATCTGCATCGATGCCGCCAGTCCACGACCATTGGTTAACTCTGCAACCACCTCTTCAAGCGCAGCTTTCAACTGTTTATTCTCACAGTTTTGGGTCAGGCCTTTCATCGACCTTAATAGCGGAACCCCCGCTTTGGTTAAGCTGTATAACTGACGGCAGAACAGCACCAGGACCTCAAGCGGCACACTCGGCGAGAATAGAGCCGATACATCCATATTCAATACGGAACCACCACTTTTCCCAAGCTTAATCGAGGTTGGGATAACTCCCTTACTCATCAAACTTTCCGCGGCAAGATCTTCGTTATTCGCGTCTAATTGGCCACTTACTTGGCTGCCATCAGAGCTGCGACCTACATAACGATACGTTGGCATAGCGCTCTACCCCTACAGATAAATTGGGTCAGTTGAACCAGACGCATCACCTTCGCCGAGGTTCATTATCTCGTCGAGGCTCACGACACCTTGCAAAGCCAACTCCATCGCAGATGCTAATAGTGGTTTGTAGTTTTCAGACTGTCTTGCGGTTTGAGCAAAACCTACCGCATCGTTAGCTCTCAAAGCATCCATCATGTTGTGCTCAAGCTCCAACATCTCGAATACACCGATACGCCCACGATAACCGGTTAAATTGCAATTCTGACAACCACGACCTTTCATGAAAGGCACGTCGACCTGATTAGGGAAACGAACACTCAGCCATTGTTTGCGCGCTTCGTCCAACTCATCATCAACTTTACAGTCGATACACACTTTACGAACCAATCGCTGTGCAACTACCGCACGAACCGCACTCGCAACTAAGTAACCGGGCGCCCCCATATCCATCATGCGTAGCGCACTGTCTACCGCATCGTTGGTGTGAAGCGTACTTAGCACTAAGTGACCGGTCAGTGCTGCTCTCAAACCAATCTCAACCGTTTCATGGTCACGCATCTCACCAATAAGAATAATATCGGGGTCCTGACGTAAAAAGGTTCTTAAGATAGTAGAGAAATCGAGGTTGATTTTAGGGTTTACCTGAACTTGGTTCACACGAGGAAGGCGATATTCCACCGGATCTTCCGCGGTAATGATCTTTTTAGCCGGCTCGTTCAATTCACTTAACGCGCCATAAAGAGTGGTTGTTTTACCTGAGCCCGTAGGGCCAGTAACTAGTATCATTCCGTGAGGGCGACGCAATTGTTTACGAAGACGAACCAGCAGATCACTTGGGATGCCCGACGCTTCCAATTTACGTAAGCCGACAGATTGATTGAGCAGACGCATAACCACAGACTCACCATGCTGTACTGGCATGGTCGACATACGAATATCAACAGATTGACCTTTGGCTCTAATATTAAAGCGACCATCTTGAGGAAGACGTTTCTCTGAGATATCCAGGTTTGCCATCAGTTTTAAACGCAATATCAACGCTGGTGCGATATTGACTTCGTTTAATAGAGTTTCATGCAGCACGCCATCAATACGTTGGCGAATACGCAATACATTGGCCTCCGGCTCTATATGGATATCGGAAGCATCAACTTGAATCGCATCTTCAAACAATGAGTTTATCAGCTTCACCACTGTCACTTCATCACTGTCGTCCTCTGCAATGTCAAAATCAAAGGCTTCACTAACTTGATGCTCAGCATGAAGCTGCTCAGCAAATGAGGCGATCTCTTTGGTCCTACGATAGTAACGATCAAACCCATCGACAAGTTGCCTTTCAGGCGCGATAACAAACTCAAGTACGTAATCGCCTAATTGACCAAGCAGCGATTCTTGGGCAAACAGATCCGCAGGGTCACTCATCGCCACACGCAGCGTGTCACCTTGACGACCAATGACTAAAGCGCGAAGACGGCGAGCATGTACTTCAGGTAAGAGCTGTACCGCTTCAATATCAACGTTCGCTCGGCTTAAATCAATAAGAGGAATAGCAAGCTGTTGCGATAGAAAGCTCAACATTTGCTGTTCAGATAAGAAACCCAGTTCGATCAACGTATCACCGAGCTTACGACCACTACTCTTTTGAGAGGCAAGTGCTTGATCAACATGGGCCTCGGTAATGATGCCTTCTTCAACAAGCAAATCACCAAGCCTTTTTCTTAATCTAATCTGCATGGCTGCTCTCCTCTAAAGCACTGATTATTTTCAATCGGTCACGCACAAAGCTTTGTGATTGGGATGAGATACCGACTCGAGTTAACGCACCTTGATATGATTGTTTTGCTGCAGCGAAATCCAACTGCCGCTCTTGCTGTATCGCTAAACCTAGCCACCAGCGAGCGTTCTCAGAATCAATCTCGACCAGCTTTTGGTAACTCTCCAGTGCTATATCTTCTTGCTGTGACTTTTGGCTCAGCGCAGCACGCATTGCTAAGTATTCTTGAGTTGGATGCGGAGGCATATGTATTAGAGGGCTTAACGCTGCTTCTGCTTGGTCCGCTTTAACTAACAGTTTTGATAAACCCAAACGTAGCTTTTCACTATTGATGTTGAGCTTAATGCCCGACTGAAAAAGTTCGTAAGCTTTACGAGTGTCACCCTTGCCGAAATAGAGAATAGCGAGCTTTTGACGAACATCCTCATTTCTTGGCGTATAACGAAGTGCTTCGTTGTATCCCTTCAATGCACCAGTAAGATCATTCGCATCGAGCGCTTTCTGAGCTCGCCCTTGAGCATTTACAGAAAGCTGCTCTGGTGTCAGTTCTACTTGTTCAATCAGTATTGCACTGTTTTCTGAATCTTTTGGCTCATCAGAAATAGAAGCTGGGCTGCTCTTCGCAACACTCGCAATCAAGGTCGGCTCAGGAACTTGTGTCGTATTTACTTTTATTGTTGCTGTCGGTTTCGCTTGTACCTGAGGTTTTGTTATATGTTGCGTTTTAACCGCTGAATCCACAACTGGTGCCTGATTTCGAGAGCTTGTTTCTGGGCTTACTTGAGTTAGATAGGAAGCATCGACCGTCACTAACTTCTTAGTTGGCGATGACGGAGCTTGAGTAACAATGGCAGGCACTTCTGCCGATCTATCTACAACAGAGACCTGAACCTGCCTATCTCGAGTAGAAATTGAGTTCTCAACCGTTGGGCCCTGTGATATCGCCCAACCGCCCATGGCCAAGCTCAGCGTAAAACCTGCAGCTACCCACACCAATGGTGAGCGCGTTTTTACCTTAGGCACGACCGCGGCTTCTATTGCTGTCGCTGATTTTTTCTTTGCCAATTCAGACAAGGCGTTATTAATGACACTCATAATTAATTCCAACCCCACAGTATTGGCGTTTTAAATTTGGGCTTACACACATCGTAAGTTTCATGCATCGCAGAGAACAGATGTTGGTTATCGATATTTTTTTTGCTTTCACTGAACGACAACAGTAAAGCCTTGTGGCATAGCTGATTGATCAACCTTGGGATACCTTGTGAAGAACGACAAATCGCTTTTTTTTGATTCAAACTGAACAGTTCTGGGCTGCCGCCTGATTTAGCAATTCGGTTATCAATATAAGCCACCGTCTCATCAAGAGTTAGCGCCCTTAATGTCGAACTAAAAGTGATTCTTTGACGAAATTGTCTTAGATGATAAGCCTCTAAGCGAGTATCTAGTTCTGGCTGCCCAAGCAACACTATCTGAAGTAGTTTCTTGTCTTCAGTTTCCAGATTGCCGAACAATCTCAATGTCTCTAGTGCTTCGTCAGAGAGAGCTTGCGCTTCGTCAATAATCGCAACCACTCTTAAACCTGAGTTATGCAGTTCAATCAACTTATGTTGAATGTTATCCACCAGAGAGGCTTCATTCTCAACCGTTAAATCAAGCTCTTTGGCGACTGCATGACGTAAGTCAGCTCCAGACAACACAGGATTTGGCAAGTAAATTAATGCGGTACAGTCTTTTAGGTGATTGACCAACATCCGGCAAACCATTGTCTTACCGGTGCCTACTTCTCCAGTCACCTTGATGACGCCCTCTCCCATCTCTAACGCCGAAATGACCGTTTGAATAGCCTCAAAATGCGGGGCTAATCCGTAAAAAAAATCGGTATTCGGCGTTAAAGTAAATGGCAGCTGTTCAAAACCAAAATGAGTTTGATACATAGGTTCGCCCAGCTTATTAAAGCGCTGCCAGCTTACAAATGGCGCAGTTACTCTTCATCTGGGAACCATTCCTGAAGTAAATTACGAGAACGCTCCAGCTCAGTTTGCCAAGTATTCACACCCACAACCGTCGGTTTAAGCAAAATGACAAGCTCAGTCTTTTGTGTCAATTGGTTGGTGTTGCGGAATAAGTGCCCTAAAGCTGGAATATCACCTAAAAATGGAATCTTAGAGGTCACATCACTGGTACTGGATTTCATCAAACCGCCAATAACCACTACATCACCATCTTGTGCACGAATCACCGAGTCAGACTCACGAATAGAACTTTTCGCGAGCGGAAGCTGCACGATCCCTGTAGTTAAACCAAGGTTAAGCTCTTTAATTTCTTCGTTGACCTCGATAACCGCAGGGTGAACATGAAGAAACACATTGCCTTTATCATCAATCTGAGGAGTCACATCTAAAGAAATACCTGAGAAGAATGGTGTCAACTCCACTTCAGGAACCACATTGGCATTATCACCACTCCCTACTGCGCTTGATAACTCAGTCACGTAGTATTCATCAGTACCTACTTTGATCACCGCTTTTTGGTTATTCGCAGCCGTCACTCTAGGGCTAGACAGTACGTTCAAGTCACCCTGTGTACCCATGAAACTTAATACGGCTTCAAAGCTACCACCAGAAACAACGAGATTAGATTGGCCCCCCAAAGCAAGACCAATTGGATCCATCCCTGGTAATGAACTTGGGATAATAGTACCTGCCGCATCCTTGACGATAGAGCCCATACCAATCGTGTAATTAGTTCCGTTCGACGAGAACATTTTCGTCCAGTTAATACCTTGCTGGTAGCCATCACTCAACGTCACTTCCATGATTTTGGCTTCAAGGATAACTTGGCGTTGCAAGCGCTGTTGGGAAACACCTAAGAACTCGCGAACCTCACGAATTTCATCAGGGAAAGCACGAACCGTAATCACACTCGCTTGAGGTGTTACGACAACACTTTGCCCATTTCCAGAACCAATTAGGTGTGCAACCGCAGCCTCAAGTTGTGGCCAAAAATCACTTTCAGAAGTGGTTTGAATCTCAGTACCACCGTTCGAGGTAGAGTTTGAATTATTTGAAGAGTTAGATGAATTCGACGAATTCAAGTCCGAACTTGAAGATCTCGACGAACTGTTGTCTGAATTAGAGATCGTCCCCGTCGTTATCGTAGTCAACGAGCGACCAGCACGTTTAACCTGTAAGTAGTCGACAGGGATCGTCACAGTGCGAAGGCCTGCAGGGTAGACTTGAATCACTTTGCCGCGCTTTTCAATATCGTAGCCATACATGTCCTGAGCTACAGCCAGCACCTCATCTAGCGTCACATCCGTTAAGTTCAGCGTAAGCTTTCCAGACACGCTAGGATGAATCGCTGCACTGTATTCTGTGCCTTTCACTAAACTGGCAAAGAAGGTTCTCGCTTCGACACCTTTTGCTTGAATACGGAAACGCTTCACGGTTTCCACCACAGGAGACATAGCATCAGTATTAAGCTGAGGCATAAGGTCATCTTGTACAGACAAAGGCAGGTCGTGAAGCGCCTTGCTGTTCGCTTCATTAATAGATTCGTTTAAAGACTCTTTTATCTCAACAGGGTCACGATGCCCCATCGAACAACCGACCAAAGATGACACTAGGATTGCTACTACAAGTTTACGCATGTCTTCACTCAAACCTTAATTATTCTTAATATCTAAAGAGAACATCTCTAATTTCCACTGCTTAGAGCTTCTCTGCAGAGTGACGTATTCTGAATCTATTTTCTTAACTCGATACCCTCTTACCATCTCCCCTTGAGCAACAATTTCACCATTGAGAATGGCGTAGCAAGGCGTATCCGCTTTACACACGATACTTTCCAAAGAGGGTAAACGATAATGAGTTGGCGCTTTCTTCGCCGGCGCTGTTTTTTGCTGAGGTGCCATCCAACCCAGAGGAGCGGTTGGATCTTGCTCTGCCGAAACCAATGAACTGGTAAGCAGCAGAGACAACAATAGAGCTCTAACCACCGATAAACTCCTGTCTAGTACCTAATGTGTAAACCTCAAATACAAGTCGAGCTTTCGGGTATTCTTCTACTGTGTATTCAAATGTACGCCAGTAGTAGCTCACAGGAAGAGACTCAAGAGCCTCAAGGTAAGCTGCAATGTCAAAGTAACTACCGGTCAATTCCATTCTCACCGGGTGAAGAAAATAACCTGAATATTCACTGGTCTCTTTGTTGTTCGAAATCGCTTCTGGCTTAAGTGACTCCAACGACTCCAATTTCAAGCCATTACCTGCATTAAGTACACTTTCGAGCAATTGCGACATTTGGGATGGCGAAATCAACCCATCAATCATTTCGGCAAGTTCGAGAGACAGTTCTTGACTCTCTCTCATCAGTTTTTTGTATTCGAGGTTGATCTCTTTATCAGGGTCTTTGTTCAATTTAGCTTGCAGAACAAGTAACTCACCTTGCTGCCTCTGATTCGACTGAGTCAAATTCGTCATTTTGGCGTTTTTAGCTTGCAACTCGAGGTATGCAGGCTCCACCAGTAAAGTAAATAGCAACATGGAGAGACCAACGAAACCACACACGAAAAGCAGCCACTTCTCTCTTAGGCTTAATGCAAGAAACTTATCGCTAAGCTGATTCCACTGCTGCATTACTTGCTCTCCCTACGAGTACTTAACTCAAAGGTCACCACATCTTGATCATTACGACCTATTTTCAGTTTTTCAAAAGAACGACCAACAAGATTAAGCTCATTTTTAAATTGGCCAATCCAGTTAGGGACGACATTCGCATTACGAGCGAAGCCACTCATATCTAGCGTGTCATGGGTCATATAGATGTGCGAAAGAGAGATGTCATTTCTGCCTAATTGAGCTAAGGAATTCATGACGCCAGAATACCCGACTTGCTGAGATTCGTCGTATTGTCCAACCGCCTTTAACGCCTCTTTTTTTGCTTGAGTCTCACGTTTGAGACGCTCAACTGCCGCTACTTTATCAGGGGAAGGTTTATGTTGAGTTAACTTACTATTCAATTGGTTAAGTTGCTTGTTAAGCTGGCTCGACTCTTGTTGCAGAGCTGTTAATTCAGCATCTAAGTTGGAAGCTTGGTAGTTCATCACAAAGTAACTGCCAAGCAACAATGCACCAACCACTCCCCAACTCGCAGCGACATTCGCTAAAGTAAAATACTCTTTTTTAGGCTTTAAATGCTCAGGGTAAAGATTGACGTTAAACGTCTCTTTTTTAGCCGCAAGTTGAACCAAAAAACTCTCAGAGTTTCCACGCTCTCCTTCAACGAGCAAAGAGACCGTCGAACTCAGTGTATTATTTAACGCACTTTGTAATTCCGCTTCATCCTCTTCATCACAACAGAGCTTTAATTGATGAAGCTGCGTGCCTTTAATTTGAGAAGACAAATAATCAATAGAGCGTTGAAGCTCCAAGGCAAGGCCATCTAATTGCAGAGCACTGGACGCCACTCCAGTTAAGGGGGGCACAACACTACGAATGGTTCTTTGGAAACAAACGGTATGTTCAACAAACGCACCCAGCTTGAAGTGCGAATTAGTACTGCGTTGTAAAAGGATAAAATTCGACAGTTCACTAGCACTATAACCCCAGATTTCATCTTCTGGCACTACACCTTTGAGCTCAATTTGCGCCGAGCTCGTAATATTAACCAGCTTGTCCAATAGCTTTTTCGGCAATACATACACTTGTAGCTTATTCGAAGTTGGTAGAGCAACCGCACTCGCGGTGATCTCCGTAACTCTCTCCGCAACAAGGTCTTTGAGTAGAAATGGTAGGGCTACCGACCATTCGTTTTCTGGGATGTCCGGCTTATCAAGCTGATGGGTTTGGTAATAGTTGGTACTAACAATAAGTTGAAGAGTATTGCTGGTAAACTCCCCACTATTTAACGACTTTTTCAGCGCACTTTCCCAGTCACCATTAACGAAAGGAATACTGATTACTTGGGATTCTTGCCCTGTCGATGAAATATAGACAGCATCGTTGCCCAGCATGACAACTTGAGTGTTGCCATCGCTTTTGCTTGGCTTCAATTTGTCTACAATCGCTTTAAAATTCATACTTAGCTACTACTCTTACGCCATCGATTTCTTCGACCAATTTTTACTAACGATTCAGTTTTCACTGACTTTGAGTCTTTATTAGGCAAAGGGATAATTTGTTGTTCTTTGTCGAAATACCTTCCCTGATAGCCGTTTATACCTATTTCTATCAAAGTGTTCTTTTCTTGTTTTGTCTCAACTCCCACCGCAATTACTTGAGTTGGGGCGTCACCACATGCCCCGACTAAACTACGGACAAACAGCTGATTCTCATGCCGTTGATCGATTCTCTTAATCAAACTTCGATGAAGCTTTATATAGTCAACCTTCAGGTCCTTGATGTAATGAGTGCTGACAATAGTTCGCCCAGCTTGACCAACAATGATTTTGCACCCCAGTCCGCGCAGCATCTTCGCCACTGGCCTCATATAATCAAGATGGGCAATGAGATCCCCCTCAGAGAACTCAAAAGCGAGTTGCGAACGATGCTGTGCAGAGAGCTGCAGCAATTCACTCCTAAACCATTTAAAATGTTGCTTACTCGCAAATGGCGTGACATTGAGGTTAATTGAATAATAATTAGGTTGAGTTGATTCTTTTAATGATTTCAACACCACCTTCAAAACCGATTGATCCATTTGAGCTTGATAACCCACTTGCTCTACCGCAGGCATGAATCGAGAGGATTTCAATAAGCCTCTCTCTGGGTCCTGAATTCTAGTAAATATTTCTCTATGCAATTCATTAACTTGACCCACCTCTGACATAAGATAACACCGCTGGGCAAAGATTACTAAATTATCAGGAATCAACGCTGTATCAAGCAGCGTCCTCCAGCGAACGCTACCTCTATCAAGATCATTTTTGTTTTGTTTCGGGAAGCGGCTCCAGTTATTAATACGCTCCAATTGCGCACTTTTTAATGCCGTTTCTGTTTCACTCATGATTTGGCTGTGACGTTCACCTTCGGTGTACATGGTCACACCGATATGGCACCAATTATCTGACTCTAAAGGCTCTGGTGGTGTTAGCTTATCAAGTTGTCTTAAACACTGGGCTGCCAGTGTTGCAATATCTTTAGCACCTTGATGCGGAATAAATACAGCAAAATCGGCTTCGTAATAGCGAGAAAAAATTACATCTGGATACCTCTGAACGATATTCGATAAAATTTCACCAACCTCAATAATAAAATTATCTGTAACTTGTTTATCATTATCATCACGTACCTGTTCCCACTCATCGATACGTATCAATAACACACCACCACGAGCGCCACTTTCATGCAATGCCGATTCGAGCTTGTTGTCAAACAATACTCTGTTGGCAGTGCCTGTGAGTTTATCTAAGAAGGCATGGGTACGAATAAAGGTATCAAAGCGACTACGCTCTTGCCGAGCGTCTTTTAACTCTTCAATAAGAACATCGAGAGCTTCACTCGCGGTAAAAGGCCACTCTCGCTCATCACCTTTTGCATGAGCTTCAACCTGACCAGCAAGAATCATCCTTCCACGCTCTTCCAGCATTTCAGACCCCATCAATTGCTCCTTTAACCATCGAACGCCACGAGCTAAACAGAAAATGATCAAAGCGACCGCTAAAGTGATCGACCACATCGCCTCTAATGAGTAGCTATATCCAATGTAAGGAGGCAAAGCCTTAAATTCAATTTGGTAACCGGTATTTCGCTCTAATACATAACTTTTTAGATACAAGCGGCTAGGATCAATCTGTGGTGAGGTGTCTTTGAAACGATAGACAATGCCGGTCTTATTTGTCAGCTTCATCTCAACAATGTTGCTTGCTTGCAACATCTTAGGCATCCAACGTTGCATTGAATATGCGGCGTCAGGATCTTCCATTTCCTTATCTACGACGTCGACAATACCCTCCAAATAGTGGTCTAAATACTCTTGTCCGATACGCTTAAATGATAGGGTGCCACCAATAAAAAGAATGAACATCGCACTGATCACTATCACGGTGACAAATGCGACCAAACGGGTGCTCAATTTTAGTGTGGGGGTATATCTCATGAATAAAGAAATCCTTTTCAACTCACATTATACCGTATTACTACTTATACTATAAATTGAGGTTGTTAATAAAGCGTTAAGAATTCTAGGTAGCAAAAAGCCGCGATAATCGCGGCTCTTTCCAAATTAATACTGTCTTTATAATATATTAAAAACAGGGCTTAAAATGGGATGTCATCATCAAAATCCATCGGAGGCTCATTATATTGAGGTTGAGCCTGCTGAGGAGATTGTTGAGGTGCTTTCGGCTGCTGTTGAGCTGGGGCACTGTATTGCTGCTGCTGTTGCGGCTGCTGAGGTTGACCCCAACCGCCTTGCTGTTGCTGGCCACCCATGCCGCCTTGAGCTGGTGCGCCACCTTGAGCACGACCTCCTAGCATTTGCATTACGCCGTTAAAGCCTTGAACCACAACTTCAGTTGTGTAGCGATCTTGACCGCTTTGATCTTGCCATTTACGAGTTTGCAGTTGACCTTCAATGTAAACTTGAGAACCTTTACGTAGGTACTCACCAGCAACTTCAGCTAGCTTGCCAAACAGAGCAACACGGTGCCATTCTGTTTTTTCACGCTGTTCGCCAGTTGCTTTATCACGCCATGACTCTGACGTTGCAATGGTAATGTTCGCTACTGCGCCGCCATTTGGCATGTAACGAATTTCTGGGTCATTACCTAGGTTACCCACTAATATAACTTTGTTAACTCCACGGCTAGCCATGATTTGCTCCGTCTAAATTCATAGTCTCAGAAAATTTTTAGCGCACAAGAATAGCATGCTTTTCTGCTGTGATAAATCGCATTCCTATTCTCACTTCACGACAAAGAATAAAAACGTAACAAATCATGATATTCAGAGCGATGTTGCTTTTTTCTCCACTGATAAACCACTCATTTACTTTAAGAGTTGATATTCAACGCAAGTAACAACGATGGTGCTAGAGAAGCAAAAGTCTGCATGACAACGTGAAACCTCATTAAATTTAGACATGGAGTTTCAATGAGAAAGTCTCGATACGCTCGCACTTTACACTTTATGTGCATCGACCCAAGTGATACTTACTTACACGTAAAAGAAATAGAAAAACACCTGTCTATTATCTTGTACAAGATGACGCCAGGCGACTTAATGTTAGTAGACAGAAAGCAGAGTAATCGCATTCTTCTTGTCGACTATAAGCAAGTGCCAGAGCTATTAGCAACCTGCCCTAACTTGACCGTGATGTGGAAAAATCATGAGATCATTTTGTTTAATGTCCCACAGCAACTGCCGACCTCAGAGCTTTTGACTTATGGTGTATTAAAAGGACTGTTTTATAACACCGATAAAAAAGACAAGATTGCTCATGGTTTACAAGAGGTAATCGATGGCGATAACTGGCTGCCAAGAAAGGTCACCAACCAACTGCTGTTTTACTACCGTAATATGGTCAATACCAACACAACGCCTACCAATGTTGATCTCACTATTCGCGAGATTCAGGTCATTCGTTGCCTCCAATCAGGCTCATCGAACACACAAATAGCCGATGATCTTTTTATCAGCGAGTTCACGGTGAAGTCTCACCTCTATCAGATATTCCGCAAGCTGGCGGTAAAAAATAGAGTCCAAGCGATCGCATGGGCCAACCAGAACTTGCTTGCATAATTGATCTACTTCTTAAAGTGACGATAATTTTGAGGGAAGCTCTGGTTAGTCATACGGATTGTTGCTGAATTTTCGACATAATTTGTGCTAGAGTTGCCCTCAGAAATATCAACCACTCTGGTTGAATCGATAATTATTATAGATAAAGGGTCTTACGATGATCAAAAAGTGCCTTTTCCCGGCAGCAGGCTACGGTACACGCTTCTTACCAGCAACCAAATCAATGCCGAAAGAAATGATGCCAGTAGTAAACAAACCACTGATTGAATACGGCGTTGAAGAAGCAATCGAAGCCGGTATGGACGGAATGTGTATCGTAACGGGTCGTGGTAAGCACTCAATCATGGATCACTTCGACAAGAACTACGAGCTTGAACATCAAATCAGTGGCACAAATAAAGAAGACCTGCTGGTTAATATCCGTGAAACGATTGAAGCTGCAAACTTTACCTATATTCGTCAACGCGAAATGAAAGGCTTAGGTCACGCAATCCTGACTGGTCGTGAGCTTGTGGGTGACGAACCATTCGCAGTGGTACTTGCCGATGACCTATGTGTAAATGAACAACAAGGCGTGTTGGCACAAATGGTTGCGCTATACAAACAGTTCCGCTGTTCTATCGTAGCTGTTCAAGAAGTTCCTGAAGAAGAGACACATAAGTACGGTGTTATCTCAGGTGAAATGATCAAAGACGACCTGTTCCGTGTTGATGACATGGTGGAAAAGCCAGAGCAAGGCACAGCACCAAGCAACCTAGCGATCATTGGCCGTTACATCCTGACTCCAGATATCTTCGAACTGATCGAGCAAACAGAGCCTGGTAAAGGTGGTGAGATCCAAATCACCGATGCACTGCTTAAACAAGCAAAAGCAGGTTGTGTATTGGCATACAAATTTAAAGGCCAGCGTTTTGACTGCGGTAGCGTAGAAGGCTACATCGAAGCAACAAACTACTGCTTTGAAAACCTATACAAGAAAGACCAGCAGCAAGTTGAGTTAGGCAAACACTCAACACAGAAAGAAGCATAACTGCTGACTGGTAAGTAACAATTCACACAATGTAAAGGGCGGCTCTTTGAGTCGCCCTTTTTAATTACTGTTTTTTTATCCAGTAAAACTTTGCACAAATCTCACTCTATGTAATACTTTAGCCACTAAAAATTACATGGTCTGTTGAGATGGATAAAATAGAAATTAGAGGCGCTCGTACGCATAACCTCAAAGACGTAAACCTTACCATCCCTCGTGATAAGCTGATTGTTATCACAGGTCTCTCTGGTTCAGGTAAGTCATCGCTTGCGTTTGATACCCTCTACGCAGAAGGACAACGCCGTTATGTTGAATCTCTGTCTGCCTACGCTCGCCAATTTCTATCCCTTATGGAAAAGCCAGATGTCGACCATATCGAAGGCTTATCTCCCGCTATCTCGATAGAACAGAAATCGACGTCTCACAACCCTCGCTCAACGGTCGGTACTATTACAGAAGTTTATGATTACCTGAGGCTTCTTTACGCACGAGTCGGGGAACCTCGCTGTCCAGAACACAACACACCACTTGCCGCACAAACCATCAGCCAAATGGTGGATAAGGTACTTGAACTACCTGTTGGATCAAAGATGATGCTGTTAGCACCAATCGTTAAAGAGCGTAAAGGTGAGCATGTAAAAACACTGGAAAACTTAGCGGCTCAGGGCTTTATCCGCGCGCGTATTGATGGTGAGACATGCGACCTATCCGATCCACCAGCACTAGAACTGCACAAGAAACACACGATAGAAGTAGTGGTTGACCGATTTAAGGTACGCCCTGATCTTCAACAACGCTTAGCCGAATCTTTCGAGACCACATTAGAGCTCTCCGGTGGTATTGCTGTTGTCGGTAGGATGGATGAAACAGACCAAGAAGAGATCGTATTCTCTGCTAACTTCGCTTGCCCTAAGTGTGGTTACAGCATGCAAGAGCTTGAACCTCGCCTATTTTCATTCAACAACCCAGCAGGTGCATGTGGCACGTGTGATGGCCTTGGAGTTCAACAGTACTTTGACCCAAGCAGAGTGATCTTGGATGAAAGTTTAAGCATCGCAGACGGAGCAATTAAGGGCTGGGATCAAAAGAACTACTACTATTTCCAGATGCTAACATCGCTCTCTGAGCACTATGGTTTCGATCTGTTTGCACCCTTTAATTCTCTCCCAAAGAAGACTCAAGAGATTATTCTTAAAGGTTCAGGTCGTACTGAAGTTGAATTCAAATACATCAATGATCGTGGTGATATTCGAGTCAAACGTCACCCATTTGAAGGCATTTTGAATACGCTAGAGCGCCGTTACCGTGATACAGAATCAAACGCAGTCCGTGAAGACCTTGCTAAATACATCTCAACGAAATCATGCTCTAGCTGTGATGGTACACGCTTGAGATTAGAAGCTCGTAATGTCTTCATTGGCGATACAACACTGCCTGAAATCGTTGAACTGAGCATTGCTGATGCACTGCAATTTTTCCAAGAATTGAAGTTAGACGGTCAGCGCGGACAAATCGCCGATAAGGTGATGAAAGAGATCAATGATCGCCTGCACTTCTTGGTTAATGTCGGTTTGAACTACCTCAACCTGTCACGCAGTGCTGAAACCCTATCTGGTGGTGAAGCGCAACGAATTCGTCTCGCAAGTCAGATAGGTGCAGGCTTAGTGGGAGTTATGTATGTCTTGGATGAACCATCGATTGGCCTCCACCAGCGTGATAATGAACGACTGCTGCAAACCTTGGTTCACCTGAGAGATTTAGGCAACACAGTGCTTGTCGTTGAGCATGATGAAGACGCTATTCGCTGTGCGGACCATGTGATCGATATCGGCCCAGGCGCTGGTGTTCACGGTGGTCACGTCGTCGCTGAAGGCACTATGCAAGATATCATCGACAATCCAAACTCATTGACTGGTCAGTACTTAAGTGGCGTAAAAGAGATTGAAGTACCAAAACAACGAACGCCGATCGACAAAAAGAAAGTCGTCGAGATCATTGGGGCTACCGGTAATAACCTGAAAAATGTCACAGCAACTATCCCTGTTGGCCTATTCAGTTGTATTACAGGTGTATCAGGGTCAGGTAAGTCGACACTGATTAATGACACCTTCTTTAAAATTGCTCACACCCAACTCAACGGTGCAACGACAGCAGTACCTGCACCACATAAAAAAATCAAAGGCTTAGAGCATTTCGACAAGGTCATCGATATTGACCAAAGCCCTATCGGTCGAACGCCAAGATCAAATCCTGCAACCTATACAGGGATCTTTACACCTATTCGTGAATTATTTGCGGGGACACAGGAGTCTCGTTCGCGCGGTTACAAACCGGGACGCTTCAGCTTTAACGTGCGTGGCGGACGTTGTGAAGCCTGCCAGGGCGACGGTGTTATCAAGGTCGAAATGCACTTCTTACCGGACGTTTATGTGCCGTGTGATGTGTGTAAGGGCAAACGCTACAATCGTGAAACACTAGAAGTTCGCTACAAGGGTAAAACCATCGACGAAGTACTGGAAATGACCGTAGAAGACGCACGTGAGTTCTTTAATCCGGTTCCAGTGATCGCTCGCAAACTGCAAACTCTCATGGATGTCGGCCTTTCTTATATTCGTTTGGGGCAAGCCGCAACTACCCTATCTGGTGGTGAGGCTCAACGTGTTAAATTAGCGCGTGAGCTGTCTAAACGAGATACAGGGAAAACGTTATACATTCTCGATGAGCCAACAACAGGCCTTCACTTCCACGATATCCAACAGCTATTAACCGTATTACATCGCCTACGTGATCACGGTAATACCGTTGTGGTGATTGAACACAACTTGGATGTCGTTAAAACCGCAGACTGGATACTCGATCTCGGCCCTGAGGGTGGTCAAGGTGGTGGTGAAATCGTTGCAGAAGGCACACCAGAAGATGTGGCACTAGTCGAAGGTTCACATACAGCACGCTTCCTTAAGCCTATGTTAAATTTGAACTAGGTGTAAAATAGCGTCCTGTGGGTGGACAGAAAAATGTTAAAGTAACGGAGCTTGTTTCAAAAGGAACAAGCTCCGTTTTTATAAGGTTAGGGATTTATGGCAACAATACACACTAGCGGAACCCAGCTAGAGCATCAGATCACTCAGCTACCTCTCAACAAAGCATTCCTTGCTTCATTAGCTGTTGTGTTCTTACTCGCCATGCATTTTTTCATGCCTAACCCAGGTGGTTCGGGCCTTGCTCTATCCTTTAATCCGACGACTTGGCTGGCTCTAAGCTTCACTCTAGCGATTGGATTTTACCAGCTAGCAACCAATCGAGAACTTAAGTATTCCAAGTTAACCGTAGGCTTACTGATCAGCTGTGTGATACTCACATTGCCTATTCTATACAGCAATGCTTCACCGCAAGGAGCATCCAGTCGATTACTTGGGTTATGGGCTGGCTTTGCTTTATTTGTAGTACTTCAGCAGTTCAAATTCAGTAATAAACATAAACAGCGCATGCTGTGGTTCATCGTACTTGCTGTCGTCATACAGGCACTGTTTGGCTATGTGCAATATTTTTTGCTGGAGCCTGGTAACCTATTTGGTTACAACACTGAAGCCAATCGTCCTTATGGGATCTTCCAGCAGCCTAATGTGATGGCTAGTTTTTTAGCGACGGGTTTTGTCCTTTCTGCTTACCTATTAGCGAGGCAGCCAGCCAAGTACAACCACAAGATTAGTGAATCATTTTTACTCTACCTAACACCAACGTTAACGGTACCACTGCTGATCATAATCGCATCACGCACAGGTTGGTTAGCAGCACTCATTGGGTTCTTGTGTATTCTGCCTTACTTATACAGATTCTCGACCAAGAAACGCTTCTATGGATGGTGTGCATCCGTTGTTGTCGGTGTCGTAGTTGCATTTTCAGTAATCAGCCTTAGCACTACAGATAGCATAGCGAGTAAAAAAGCGAACCTAGAGAGCCCTCGTGCTTACACCTTCCCGCAAACATTAGACATGTTGGTAGAGAAACCATTTACTGGTTACGGCTACGGAAAATTTGAATCAGAGTACACCCTGTATACCGCTCGCCAGCATCAACTCAATTCAAACTATCACCCGGGGCTTCCAGCAATGGATCACCCCCACAATGAGTTTCTATTCTGGGGAGTTGAGGGCGGTATTGTACCTATCATAGGAATATTGATTGCCGCAGTATTAGTATTGTCGCGGATCTCAAGCTCAGCCAAAGGAACACGCTTGGCTTTACTGGCGCTATTCATACCGATACTTTTACACTCTCAATTAGAGTACCCGTTCTATCACTCAGCGATACACTGGATAACCTGTATCATATTGATTTATTGGGTCGACCAGCGCGCTTCACGTCATTATCAGCAGCCGTTCAGCATCATCAGTAAAACCTTATTTAGAGTGACCAGCTTGGTGTTACCAATTCTGGTGAGTGTTTACATGTTGAGTGCACTGCATACTAACTATGTACTGACCAAATTTGAGCGATCTAAACCTAAAAACCCAGACATTCTCAAACAAGTCACTAACCCTGTGGTTTGGAAAGATCGCTACGATTGGGACATATACAGCACCTACCTGAACATTGGTCTTTATAAGGGTGACCCTAGCCTTATTCAGCCTTACGTTGATTGGTCACTAGAGATCATAAAGAGTAAACCAAGACCAGCGTTCTACAGTAACCTGATCCTTGCTTACCAAGGTTTAGGGGAAGAGAGCAAAGCGGAGCAAATCCGTAGTGAAGCAAAGTTTCTATTTCCAGACAGAGACTTTTCACAGGTTCAATACAAGAAAATATCTCAAGCTGAAAACAACGTCTCATCGGCAGAGTAGTAGCCAATTTTAACTCGTAGTATTACCTTTAAAGCAAACAAAAAAAGCGCACGATCCTCGTGCGCTTTTCTTTGAAACTAGTCTAATTCGGTTATTTAAGTACGTCTTGCAGTGCTTTAAGGCACAACGTCACATTCTCTTTACGAGCGCCGTAGCCCATCAAGCCAATACGCCATGCCTTACCGGCCAAAGAACCAAGCCCGGCACCAATCTCAAGATTATACTCTTCTAAAAGCTGCGATCTGACTTTCGCTTCATCAATTCCTTCTGGGAAGTAAAGCGCATTAAGCTGTGGTAAACGGCTCTCTTCATCAACAACGAACTTCAGCCCTAATGCTTCTACACCTTCTTTTAATTCTTGATGCATGGCGTGATGACGAGACCAAGCATTATCTAAGCCTTCATTTTTCAGTAGCACGAGAGACTCATGCAGCGCGTAAAGGCTATTGACTGGTGCAGTGTGGTGATAACTACGCTTACCTTCACCGCTCCAGTAACCTAATACTAGGCTCTGATCCAAGAACCAGCTTTGTACAGGAGCCTGACGTGCTTTCATTTTATCAACAGCACGCTGAGAGAAAGTCACAGGTGATAAACCAGGAACACAAGACAAGCACTTCTGACTACCAGAATAAACCGCATCGAGCTGCCATTCGTCCACTAACAGTGGTACACCACCCAATGAGGTTACCGCATCAACAATAGTCAATGCATCGAACTGGCCAGCCACCGCAGAGATAGCTTGAGCATCCGATAATGCACCAGTAGAGGTCTCAGCATGTACAAACGCAACCGCGACTGCGTCTGGGTTTTCTGTCAATGCTTGCTGTACCTTTTCGACAGATACCGGCTTACCCCATTCGTCGTCAACGAGAATTGCTTCGCCACCGCAACGCACCACGTTTTCTCGCATACGCTCACCAAACACGCCATTTCGACAGACGATGACCTTTTCACCGGGTTCAATCAAGTTAACAAAACAAGTTTCCATACCGGCGCTGCCCGGCGCTGATACAGCAATCGTAAACTCATTATCTGTCTGAAATGCATACTTAAGAAGCTGTTTAACCTCATCCATCATTGCAATAAACAGCGGGTCTAAATGACCTATGGTTGGACGACTCAAAGCTTGCAGTACTTGAGGTGAGATATCAGAAGGCCCAGGCCCCATTAACGTTCGATGTGGTGGATAAAAACTATCGATAGTAGAAGTATTTGTTAAGTTAGACATGAAAATCCCTTACGTTAATGGTGTTGATATTCCACCCTAAAGCAAATCGAACATGTCAGCAATTAGCCTTAGGTCTTGAGGTCAAACCACTGTCACATAATTGTTAAACTTATTTTTAAATTATCTCAAGTTACCAATTGACATTGTGAGCGCAAACACGTTCAATGAAATGGCTATCTAGCAGAAGAGGAGCACTGCCCAGGCAGATGTTTTGTGGAACCGCATTTCCGATACAAAGCATTTATGGGGAGCAGTGCCGAGATAATAAAAGGATGCAGGACCTTTATTATCGGTTGAGCGGGCTGAATCCCGGCAACTGTCACCATTTCTATATGGTGAAGAGCTTCTGAGGTTACTATTCACATAATTCCTCTCTTTTTGCTCTAAAACTCTCTTCGAAAAACATTGGACGTTGGATTACCCAACCGTAATTTTATTTTAGGAAGTCGTGGGAGATATATCGTGAGTGCATCTAATGTAGCTGGTTCTTTTAATGTCGCTAAGTTTGGTGGTACAAGTGTTGCCAACTTTGAAGCAATGAGCCGTTGTGCTGCCATTATTGAAAACAACTCAAATACCAAGTTAGTCGTAAGTTCTGCGTGTTCAGGTGTAACCAATTTACTTGTCGAACTGGCAAACGGTGTGCAAGACAAAACTCGCCGTCAGGAAGTGATGACCCAGTTGACGGACATTCATAATGCAATTCTTGACCAACTTGCTGACCCAACTAGCGTCGAAAAAGAAGTTCACTCCATTCTTGACGACATTGCGAGCGCTGCCGAGGCTGCATCATTTCAAACAAGCACTAAGTTAACCGACCACTTAGTTGCGTGTGGTGAGTTGATGTCGACACACCTTCTTGCTCAAATCCTTCGAGAACGAGGTGCACCTGCGGTTCGCTTCGATATCAGAGAAGTGATGCGCACCAATGATGACTTCGGAAAAGCAGAACCTCAGCTTGAAGAAATTTCAGTGCTAGCGAAAGAGAAACTGATTCCATTGTGCCAACAACAAGTTGTAGTCACACAAGGCTTTATTGGTGCAGACAATGACGGCAACACAACAACCTTAGGTCGTGGTGGTAGTGATTACTCGGCAGCGCTTATTGCAGAGTCAGTACAAGCGATTGGCTTAGAAATTTGGACGGATGTTCCAGGCATCTACACCACCGACCCTCGTATTGCACCTAAAGCTTCTCCAATCCCAGAAATCAGCTTCAGTGAAGCATCTGAGATGGCAAACTTTGGAGCGAAGATCCTGCACCCATCAACGCTAGTTCCAGCATTACGTCACCAAATTCCGGTGTTTGTCGGCTCTTCAAAAGCACCAGAATTAGGTGGAACTTGGATCCGTCAAGAGGTGGAAAGCTCCCCACTGTTCAGAGCCCTGGCCCTTCGCTGCAACCAAACCATGGTTACACTACGTAGCGCTAATATGTTCCATGCTTACGGTTTCCTTGCGAAAGTATTCGAGATCCTTGCTAAACATAAGATCTCCGTTGATCTTATCACTACCTCTGAGATCAGTGTTTCACTCACCCTAGATCAAACTGATACATCTGGTGGTGCTCCTGAATTACCAGAAGCAGCACGTCTTGAGCTAGAAGAACTGTGTTCAGTCGATGTAGAACATGACCTATGTTTGGTGGCATTGATTGGTAATAACATGAGTGAAAGTAAAGGCTACGCTAAGCAAGTATTCAGCACCCTTGAAGATTTCAACCTGCGCATGATTTGTTACGGGGCAAGCCCTCATAACTTATGCTTCCTGCTCAATGAGTCAGTCTCTAAACAGGCGATTCAAAAGCTGCATCAAGAGCTATTCGAATAAGGCGATAGTGAATTAATAAGAGTTCAACGCTCAAAGTACAGATACAAAAAGGGTTGCAATTAAGCAACCCTTTCTATTTTTACAAGTAACTCGCGGATTTAATAGCTAGTTAATATTTGGACCTAGCCACTTCTCAGCTTCCAACATATCCCAACCCTTACGGTCAGCATAGCTGTCTACTTGATCCTGTTGAATCTGAGCAATCGCAAAGTATCGAGAATCAGGGTGAGAGAAGTACATCCCAGAAACTGAAGCACCAGGCCACATCGCATAGCTGGACGTCAGTGACATATCGATGGTCCTCTCAACATCCATCAACTCCCACAACGTGCCCTTCTCTGTATGCTCAGGGCAAGCAGGATAACCAGGAGCAGGACGAATACCTTGGTATTTCTCTCGAATCAGATCATCGTTAGATAAGTCTTCATCTGGAGCGTAACCCCAAATGTCCTTTCGTACCTCTTGGTGTAGGTATTCAGCAAACGCTTCAGCCAGTCGATCAGCCACAGCCTGAATCATGATGGCATTGTAGTCATCACCATTGGCCTTGTATTCATCCGCTAGCTCACGCTCACCAATACCGCCTGTCACAGCAAAACCACCAATCCAGTCCGCTTTACCGCTTTCTTTTGGAGCAATGTAATCTGACAAACAGTAGTTAAAGCCTTTAGGCTTCTCAGTCTGTTGGCGAAGGTTATGTAGAACTTTGAGAACCTCGGTACGAGACTCATCGGTATACACCTCAATGTCATCACCAACACTGTTAGCAGGGAACATCGCACACATACCACGGGCTTCAAGTAGCTTCTCTTTCTCTACACGATCCAGTAACTCGTTCGCATCTTTGAATAAACGTTTTGCCTCTTCGCCCACTTCTTCATGGTCAAGAATAGCTGGGTACTTACCGACTAATGACCATGTCATGAAGAATGGTGTCCAGTCGATGTAGTTGCGCAGTGTTGCCACATCAAAATCATTGAATACATGCACACCCGGTTTAGCTGGTGCTGGCGGAGTATATGCGTCCCAATCAATCGCCACTTTATTTGCGCGAGCTTGCTCGAGTGTCACTGGCTTAGTGCGAGGCTTCTTACGATTATGCTGATCGCGAACGCGCTCGTAATCTAAGTCCAACTTCTCAACGAAGGCAGGTTTTAGCTCTTCAGAAAGTAGTGAGGTACATACACCAACTGCACGAGAAGCGTTATTAACGTAGACCACTGGTTCTGAGTAATTCTGTTCAATTTTAACAGCAGTATGCGCCTTGGATGTCGTAGCACCACCAATCAATAGTGGTAACTTAAAGCCTTGTCGTTCCATTTCTTTGGCAACATGCACCATTTCATCAAGGGATGGAGTAATCAGGCCAGAAAGCCCAATAATATCGACGTTTTCTTCTTTCGCGACTTTGAGAATTTTTTCACATGAAACCATCACGCCTAGGTCGATGATGTCATAGTTATTACATTGAAGAACGACGCCAACAATGTTCTTACCAATATCATGAACATCGCCCTTAACTGTCGCGAGAAGGATCTTACCGTTACTCGCACCAACTTCTTTGGATGCATTAATAAACGGCTCCAAGTGGGCTACAGCTTGCTTCATTACACGGGCCGATTTAACAACTTGAGGGAGGAACATCTTGCCTGCACCAAACAAGTCGCCGACCACGTTCATGCCGTCCATTAACGGACCTTCAATTACCTCAATTGGTCGAGCTGAGTTGACACGTGCTTCTTCAGTATCTTCAACGATGAAGTCAGTAATACCTTTGACCAAAGAGTGCTCTAAACGCTTCTCTACAGGCCAAGTGCGCCACTCGAGTGCTGATTTATCTTCAACTTTACCAACCGCTCGCTCTAGATACTCGGTTGCCATATCCAGCAAGCGTTCCGTAGAGTCTTCACGACGGTTTAGTACAACATCTTCAACAGCATCACGCAGATCTTCTGGCACGTTATCGTAAATTTCCAGCTGACCAGCGTTTACGATGCCCATATCCATACCATTTTTAAAACAGTGGTATAAGAATACAGCGTGGATTGCCTCACGAACGTAGTTATTACCTCGGAATGAGAATGACACGTTCGATACACCACCCGAGATCATCGCATGAGGTAGGTCGCGCTTGATATCGCCTACCGCTTCAATGAAATCAACCGCATAGTTGTTATGCTCTTCAATACCAGTCGCAACCGCGAAGATGTTTGGGTCAAAAATAATGTCTTCAGGTGGGAAGCCAACCTCATCAACAAGAATGTTGTAAGCATTGGTACAGATCTCGACTTTACGTTCACGTGTATCTGCCTGACCGACTTCATCGAACGCCATCACGATTACGGCTGCACCATAGCGGCGAACCAACTTCGCTTGCTCGACGAACTTCTCTTTACCTTCTTTAAGAGAAATTGAGTTAACGATACCTTTACCCTGAATACATTTCAGGCCGGCTTCAATAACCTCCCATTTTGATGAATCGACCATTACTGGGACTTTTGAAATCTCTGGCTCAGAGGCACATAGATTAAGGAATTTAACCATACACGCTTCAGCGTCTAGCATTCCTTCATCCATATTGATATCGATGATCTGGGCACCATTTTCAACTTGCTCACGAGCAACACTCAATGCCTCATCGTAAAGCTCTTCTTTGATCAAGCGTTTGAAGCGCGCAGAACCGGTCACGTTCGTTCGCTCACCCACGTTTACAAACAGAGACTCTTTTGCAATGGTCAGAGGTTCTAAACCGGATAAACGACACGACACAGGTAGGTCCGGCAATTGGCGAGGAGTTACACCTTCAACCGCTTCTGCCATTTGACGAATATGTTCTGGCGTAGTACCACAACAGCCACCAATCAAGTTCAAGAAGCCACTTTCAGCCCATTCTTTAACGTGCTCTGCCATGTCTTCAGGTGAAAGGTCATACTCGCCAAATGCGTTAGGTAAGCCTGCGTTAGGGTGAGCAGAAACATAACTCTCTGAGATACGAGACATCTCGCCAACATACTCACGCAGCTCATCAGGGCCTAATGCACAGTTCAAACCAAACGAGATAGGCTTAACATGACGAAGGGCGTTATAGAAAGCTTCCGTCGTCTGCCCTGAAAGCGTACGACCTGATGCATCAGTAATGGTGCCAGAGATCATGACCGGTAAAGTGATGCCTACTTCTTCGAAAACAGATTCCACTGCAAAAGCACACGCTTTAGCATTGAGTGTATCGAAGATGGTTTCGATAAGAATAAGGTCTGAGCCACCTTTGATCAGCGCGCGAGTCGATTCAGAGTAGGCCTCGACTAACTCATCAAAACTCACATTACGATAACCCGGATCATTAACATCTGGAGAGATAGAACAAGTACGGTTTGTTGGGCCTAAGACGCCGGCAACGAAACGAGGTTTTTCAGGAGTCTTTGCAGTCCATTCGTCAGCGGCTTCTCGTGCTAACTTGGCTGCTGCAAAGTTAATTTCTTCACTAAGGCTTTCCATATCGTAGTCGGCCATAGCAATGGTTGTAGCGTTAAAAGTATTGGTTTCAAGGATGTCTGCCCCAGCTTCCAAATATTGCGAATGAATATCTTTGATAAGCTTAGGTTGTGTAAGTACCAAAAGGTCATTGTTACCCTTTAAGTCACTATGCCAATCCGCAAAGCGTTCACCACGATAGTCTTGCTCTTCCAATTTATAGTCCTGAATCATGGTACCCATGCCACCATCAATCAGTAAAATTCGTTGCTTCAACAGAGCATCAATCTTTTGCCTTACATTACTTCCCACGGTACAACCTCATTCCTTTAATTATGCTTCCATCCTATCACACATTAAAAAGGAGTCTAGACGTCTAAAAGAGGAAATTGATTACCGAGTCCTGACAAAAAGTGTTTGCTATTTGAGCATGAGACAACGAAAATTCATATTCATACTTTGTTACATGTTGGTACCCCAATGTCGGTCTATTACACCTTATGCTTCTTGTCTGCTGCAGCCATGCTCATTGCCTTTGTTAATAGCAAAATTGGTAAAATGCAAACAACCATCGCCATCACAGCAGGCTCAATGATGCTGTCTCTTTTAATTATCATTGCGGGCCAAAACAACTGGTTTCAGTTGGCCGACATTGCTTCTGAAACGGTTGCCAGTATCAACTTTGAAGACTTCCTACTTAAAGGGATATTAGGCTTCTTACTATTCGCAGGCGGTTTAGGGATAAAACTACCAAACCTAAAAGACCAAAAGTGGGAAATCACAGTGCTCGCACTCGGCGCTACTCTTTTCTCGACCTTCTTTATTGGTTTTGTTCTTTATGGTTTCTGTCAGTTCATCGGCATCCAATTCGATCTCATTTACTGCTTACTATTCGGTTCTCTTATCTCCCCTACCGACCCAATCGCTGTTTTAGCCATAGTAAAGAAACTCGATGCACCGAAACGAATCTCAACTCAGATTGAAGGTGAATCGCTATTTAACGATGGTTTTGGCTTGGTAATCTTCGTCACTCTATTCACCATTGCGTTTGGCACAGAAGCACCGACAGTTGGCAGCGTGACCATGCTATTTGTCCAAGAGGCTATTGGCGGTATCGTTTATGGTTTTGCATTAGGTCTTATATTCCACTACCTAATCAGTAATACTGATGACCACTCAATGGAATTGCTACTCACCATTGGTGTCCCTACTGCAGGTTATGCTTTTGCTGAAGTTCTCCACGTATCAGGTCCATTAGCTATGGTGGTATCAGGTATCATGATTGGTAACTGGACTCGCTTTATCGGCTTCTCTAAAGAGAGTGAAGACCACCTTGACCACTTCTGGGAACTAATAGATGAGTTCTTAAATGGCGTATTGTTCTTATTGATTGGTATGTCGATGCTGCTGTTCAAATTCCACCAAGAAGACTGGATCTTAATGGCATTCGCAGTTCCTCTAGTATTGAGTGCACGCTACCTGAGTGTTTTCTTGTCGTACATTGGATTTAAGCGCTTTAGAACTTACAACCCATGGTCGATTAAGATTCTAACTTGGGGCGGCTTACGTGGAGGCTTAGCACTAGCCATGGCTCTATCAATCCCTTCCGGTATCTGGGTAATTGAAGACAAAGCGATAGATGTTAAAGAGATAATCCTTGTCATGACCTATGCCGTAGTGGTGTTCTCGATTCTGGTTCAAGGCTCGACAATTACTCCTATGATAGAGAAAGCAAAACAAGCAGAGAAAGAGCTAGATTGACACCTAGATAGATTAACCAAGGCCGCCTACTTTAGGTGGCCTTTTTTATACCTAATGAAAGTCAAACTCACCAATTCCCACACTGAAGCTATCGCTGAAAGGTATGTGTAGAACATAGAAGCTTATATAGATATTTGATACCACTATTATTGGAGTAATCGAAAGCCTTAATTTGGGGGGAGTACTAAATTTGGCCGGAACTCTTTCAGGAGGTTAAGTCCTACAGATACCTCATTGTTTTGCACACTCACTAGCCTCCCCAATAACCCACTCTCAAGTTATATTAGCTTCAATCGAAAGACTTCACCTTTCACCTGGAAACACAAAGAACGGGAATCAATGTCTCGCTAGAATAGCGTTAGTTATTAACTAGCGGAACTATAGAGCAAAATGAGTATTGGCTAGATAGAGATCACTTGGTACTTCTAGCGTTACTTCTAAAGATGACAGGAATAATAAAGGCTCTAGCATTTTGCTGGGACGCGCACTCTAAAGACTTAAATATGGCAGGAATGGAGAGATTAGACTGAGCTGGCGAGCTAGGGGAACGCGTAGTTATTCCAACTTTGCTTCGCGAAAAAAAACCTCAGCATTTCTGCTGAGGCTTAGTATATGGCAAGGGTTGAGGCATAAACTCCCAACACGCACAGTTTTGGTAAGTAGGGGAATCCGCGGCTCTGCCAATAGAGTATTATTAGATTCAGAAAGCAAAAAGGCTCTAGCATTTCTGCTAGAGCCTTTTAATGTGGCAGGGGTGGAGAGATTCGAACTCCCAACACGCGGATTTGGAATCCGCTGCTCTGCCAATTGGAGCTACACCCCTAAAACTTTTTGTACTTTAGATTCGAAAAAACCTCGCACTAGGCGAGGTTATCGAATAAGTGGCGGAGTGGACGGGACTCGAACCCGCGACCCCCGGCGTGACAGGCCGG